>NZ_MAIS01000280.1:0-705 GCF_001680695.1 Paenibacillus sp. KS1
AAAAGAATATGCTTTTTGGGTTAGTTTTGATTATCGTATGTCTTTTGATAGGATTATATTTTTTAAGGAATACTTCGAAAGATGTTGATGATGATGTAATAATGAAAATTTCAATATATCCTACAGCAGTACTCGATGAAACATACTTGTTTGAAGTAAGGTCAGATAAAATGCTCGAGGTATCAAAAGGTGTTCGGAAGCATCAAACGTTTGATTTTCACTTAAGAAAAGTAATAGATATAAAAAAAGGAAACTGACTGCTGAAGAATCAAAGGTTCTACTCGATGCAGCAAACAGAATCGAAGAAACTAGCGATAATATCACAAAAAAATTAATTGCGAATGGGTGGGATGTGTCCATCTATTACAAAGGAAAAATAATGGATTTGAACTACTATGGTAATGAGTCAAAAGATTTAGATGTATTAGTTAATCAACTAATTTTATTGTCACCAATTACCGTAGATCTGCATGGGTGGTCGTAATTCTCACAGCTCAATATCTCCTTCAACAATTACCACATGCGAGTGTAACTATGAACTGTAACCCGTAAGAGGTCACTTTTTTCAAGTGTCCATCCTACGGGTTACAAGTTCAACAACTCCATGTGGTTTTCTTTTTTTTTGATTGTGATCCCCTCCACCATATGAAAATTTTCTAAAATGGCTGTATGGACTGTCAACACTAAACTAGACAACTTTTTTAA
>NZ_MAIS01000211.1:0-1873 GCF_001680695.1 Paenibacillus sp. KS1
AAACTTGAAGATCCATTAGAGCGTTTTAAGATGAAGGAATGGCTTTCTAAATCATTTTATGAATGGTTTCCTAAGTATAGATTTCTGGAATCATATGATCTAACAATATATAAAGATTTGAGTAAGGAATGGGAAGTAATAGAGAAACTGAGGTTTAAATTGATAGAGTTAATAAAACTAAAAGAAGGTCAAAAATAATTTCTGAAAGTATTTCAAGAAGAGTGTTACTTCAGATAACACTGTATTCACGCTGCGAGCCGACATTCGTCGCCCCTTGGTTGTCAGATGTATAATCATGAAAGTGATTGAGACAACACATGACCCAGCCTAAGATAAGAGCTATTTAAGGCTGGGTCGCGTCATGAACACGGTAACGTTATACGAAAGATTTAACAAAGGATTATTCTTGAAAGGATGTATTCATTGAAGCAAAAGAAGCAATTAAGAGATTTAATATATGTGAGTAGTAATGTGGAAGAACAGTATTTTTACTCATATGGGATTGAGTTTAAGGAATTTATGAATTCAGTATCCGATCCACCTGGAAATTTAATTTTATTGAAGCATAATTTTAATGATGTGAATTGGAACCAGCATACACGATTCGATATTGTAACGAAGAATGAAATAGATCAATTGATTAATGATGATGTTTATAATTATGGTGATTTTTGTTGGGTTGATTATGCAAGTGAAGATGATTTAGATAAATGGACTGACGAAGAAATTGCAGAATTACTATTTTTCGGACATTTGGCAAGACCATTGAAGAAATTGCCGATGGATAGGTTTCTTATTACGCACATGACGATGGATGGTTTAATAAGCTCTTTGTTAGGCAGATCACTGATTATGGAATACTCTTATCAAAAGTAATTATCAACAAGATCAATGATTTTACAGGAAGAAATCACATGAATATGTCAGCAGAAATAAAGCAACAACTAATTGAGAAAACTGTAAATGGGTTATTCATAGATTTCAAAAAGATCACAAAGAATAGAAATGAAATAAGAATACCATTATTAGAAGTCGGACAATTCACTAATATGGATAAAGTATATGACTTGCGCAAGGAAAAAAGATCCTATAATACTTGGCTTATTTTTTCTGAAGAGAAGTGTGAGTTAGTCAAAGATGGTTAAATCCTTCGTATAACACCGTATCTACATTGCGGACGTTGCCCTTGGTTCGCAAAAAGAGGTAGGCACGGAAGGTGAATCAGCACACAACCCTGCGAGGCTAAGTCCGTCGGACCCAACGTTTACGCGCCTTAAGCCTCTTGGGTTCGTAGATACAAAATACGTTAGGTGAAAGTACTGATATCATTGAAAGGAAATGAGAAAATGAACAAATATACTTGTCCATGTTGTGGTTTTAGAACACTTGATGAAGAACCGCCAGGAACAGATTACATCTGTAAGATTTGTTTTTGGGAAGATGATAGAGTTCAATTTGATGATCCTGACTATGAAGGTGGGGCTAATGTAGCTTCATTAAGACAGGGACAATATAATTTCCTTAAGTTCGGAGCATGTGAAGAGAGATGTAAACAATTCGTAAGAAAACCAAATAAAGATGATGTATATGAAGGACCAAAGAAAATTTAAGATCTTATAAGAGATTAATAGAAAAACGAAATAACTTAATTGTATTTCTGCGAAGCCAGCACCTTCATAACAGCGTATCTAACAATACTACAAATTATGAGCCGAAAGTATACGGTTTTCAATTCATTTTTAGTTCTCTTTTCAAAGAGAATAATAATGATATAGGTTGTGGTTACTCGAGGAAGACAGGAACTTCACCTAAACACGGCATTCACGTATTGGATCCTGAGACGGCTGTTTATTGCATACTAAAAGTGCCTAAA
>NZ_MAIS01000391.1:0-237 GCF_001680695.1 Paenibacillus sp. KS1
CTTTGACATCGGGGGCCATTCGCTCCGGGCGATGACGCTCGTATCGCGCATTCATCAGACACTGGAGGCGGAGGTGCCGCTGCGGCAATTATTCCTCTCGCCAACGATTGAAAGCTTGGCGGCTGCACTGGAGGCGGCGGAAGGCAGCGTATTTGAAGCGCTCGTGCCTGCCCCGGCGCAGGCAGCGTATCCGCTGTCGTCCGCGCAAAAACGGCTGTATGTGCTGCAGCAGCTGGA
>NZ_MAIS01000065.1:0-34596 GCF_001680695.1 Paenibacillus sp. KS1
CAAGCCGTATCCAATTCAGACTACGGATAAGGATGGTCTCATTATCATTCCTGATCTGAAGGCAGGCACTTACTTTGTCGAAGAGATCAAGGCTCCGGTTGGCTATCTCATTGATAAAAAGCTGAGGATGTTCACGATTACGAGCGAGCAAGAAACACTTGTTACTGTCGAGAATACGCTGAAACCAATCGAGCCAATTGCCCCGGTTGATCCAGTTGATCCAGTTGATCCAATCAACCCAGTCGATCCGGTTCCACCAATCGATCCATCACATCCTGGTGACAATTCGAAGGAACCGACCGAAAACGGCAATAAGGAACCGAGCAAACCTATCAATCCGGAAGAACCAAACAAGCCAGAAAAACCTGAAGATGATGGCAGCATTCCTGGCCACATCACAGAAGAAGGATCTAATAAAGAGCCTGAGAAAGAAACGGGCAATGAAACAGGCGACAAGCCAAATAAAGAAACGGATTCAGGCAACGAGACTGGTGACTCTGGTAAAGAGTCCGATAAAACGGATGGCAAAGACTCCGGCGATAGCAAGGATGACACCGCCACTGACAATGGGTCGAACGAGAAGTCCGAAAATAACGGAACATCGGATAAAGTAAAAGATAAGAGCACAAGCGATAACATCACCAACCGTGAACAAAACCGGAAGCAAGATAAATCCGACAAAGTGCTGCCGAAAACAGGCGAAGACAGCCCGCTGCCTATGCAGCTTGCTGGACTGGCACTTGTCATGCTCGGATCCGTATTGTTCGCCATTCGCAAGAGATGGATGAAATCTTAATAGCAGCTATTCCAGACCGACCCCAACTTATGGGGTCGGTTTTTCTATCCCCTTCCACCCAAAAGAGGATTGATATTTCGGGCATGATCGAGTAAAGTAATAACTGTGCATACTGTATATCTATCTAATACACAGTATGCACAGTTTCGAGCAAAGAGGGTATTTCATGAACATTATTATTAAGAACGTGTCCGACGTTCCCTTATATCAACAGATCAAGGATCAGATCAAGGACGCGATTCTGCGCGGCGATCTGAAGGAAGGCGAACTTCTCCCCTCCATTCGCTCACTTGCGAACGATCTGCATGTCAGCGTACTAACGACCAAGCGCGTATACGCTGAGTTGGAGGAAGAAGGATTTATCATGACGAGGGCTGGGAAGGGCTCGTATGTGACGCCAGAGAGCCAAGAGCTGCTGGCAGAGTCCAAGCGTCATCTCGTGGAATCGAAGCTCGCGGAGGCATGGCAGCTAGCCCGGACACTAGATATTCCGAAGGAAGAACTACGTGAAATGATGGAACTGCTATTTGTAGAGGAGGATGAGCAATGAGCAATCTATTGGAAGTAACGAATGTTAACGTTCAATTTGAACACTTTCGTCTGAACAATATTAGCTTCGCCCTACAAGAAGGCTGTATTACTGGCTTTATTGGAACGAACGGTTCTGGGAAGACGACGACCATTAAAGCCATTCTAGGACTCATTCAGAAAAACGCGGGCAGCGTTTCGTTTCTGGGGAAGGAAATGGACAAGCATGAGCGCGAGTTGAAAAACCGCATCGGCATCGTATTTGATGAAGGCTATTTCTATGATGATATGACGCTGTCGGAAATGAAGAGCATCATCGCTCCTGCCTATACGAACTGGGATGGAGCCATCTTCCAACGCTATATCCAGCGCTTCAATCTGCAGCTGAATCAGAAGATATCGACCTTATCCAAGGGCATGCGCATGAAATATGCCATTGCTCTCGCCATGTCCCATCATGCCGATCTACTCATTATGGATGAGCCCACGAGCGGTCTTGATCCCCTCATCCGGAGTGAACTGATGGAGCTTCTATTGGAGTTCATGAACGAGGAAGGAAAGAGTGTCTTTTTCTCCACACATATTACGTCTGATTTAGAGAAGATCGCTGATACCCTGTTGATGATCGATCATGGGGACATCTTATTTCACGAAGACAAGGATGCATTGCTGGATTCCCATGCCCTCGTGAAGGGAGACAAGAAGCTGCTTAATGAGCGCACAGAATCGCTCTTCTTATCTCTACAGGTTACCGCATACGGATTCGAAGGCATTACGCGCAGCATTCCCGAAGTGCGGCAGCTAATGGGCAACGTGCATATGGAGAAGCCGACCATCGAGGCCATTATGCTGGCTTACATAGGAGGTCATCGACATGCTCATTAATCTGGTCAAAAAAGATCTCATCCTTACGAAAAAGTATTTGCTGGTCATGCTGCTATTCGCCATCGGCGGACCACTCTTTATATCTTATCGGATGCCGCTAAGCGGAAATGGAAACATCAGCTTTCTTATTACCGTACTCTTTATGGAGTTTATTTTATTCAATACCGTGTCTGTATCGGAGGAAAAGTATAAGGGGTCCTCGCTGCTGTGTGCCACTCCCTATACACGCAATGCGCTAGTCAAGGCTAAGTATCTGCTCGTTCTCACCATTTTTATTGTGAGTCTCGGCCTTTATACAATCACATCCCTTGTCGTTCCACAACTATTGAGCCGCTTGAGTATCTTGGGCGTAGGGACGGCCTTGCTGCTCGTCAGCCTATACTTCGGCGTGTTGATTCCGTTGCAGTACAAATATGGTTATGAAAAAACGAAGTTCATATCTATGATGATCATATTCGTGACCCCCTTCATCACTCCAGTGATCATGAAGTGGTACCAGTCTCGGCCTGTTTCCATTTCGATCTCGCTTCCACTTCCACACGAGATTCAGCAGTGGATTCCATGTATCATTGCGCTTGCCATTGGCATCGTGTCTATGATGATATCGATACGTATTTATGCAAGCAAGAACTTGTAATTGTCTGTACAAGTCGCAAGCTAAGATAGTAAACAATACACCTTAAGGCGAGGGACAATCCCCCGCCTTTTGTCGTTCATAAGCATGTGAACGTCTACCGCCTTTTATGGAAAAATAGTAATCTACGGCCATCTTCCCTTCATCGAGAAGCCACAACAATTTAATTTCCTTGTTCTTCAATTTTTGCAGCAATCACCTGTATATTCATAAAGGAGGGCTGCCTAAAGGTCGGGTAAGTTGACCTAGGGCAGCCCTAGAACTCATTTTAGAAGCATCTATCAATATCGTTATTTCGTCACAGCAAAAGAAACACTCGTCCCCTCATTCACCTTACTGCGAATAATGAGACCCTCTCCATACAATTGCTTCAATCGTCGGTCTGTATTCAGCAGCCCAATTCCCCGCTTCTCAATCCCATGGAATTCAAGCAGGGTATCAACTCGATGAGCATCCATACCTACACCGTCGTCGCGAATCTCCACATGAACATACCGATCATCCTGCGTAATCCTGATACACACTGTCCCCCCGCGAGCACGGCTTAGCACCCCATGTCGAATGGCATTCTCCACAAGCGGCTGGATTGTCAGTGGCGGAATCATCACTCGAATGTGCTGATCCAGCTCCCAAATGACATTCAGTCTGTCCTCGAAGCGAGCATGCTCGATAAATAAGTAGGAACGAACGAGATCAAGCTCATGTTCAATCGGTACCAGCTTCGACGAGTTCAAGAAGTCGAAGCTGATTCTCAAGTAAGAGCTGAATGCCTCAATAAGGTCATTCATCTTGTTCGTGTCGAAATCACTGAGCGCCGTAATCGTGTTCAATGTATTGAATAAGAAGTGAGGCTGAATCTGCGCCTGCAAGTAGGCAGCCTCCATGCGCAAGCGATCGTTCACTGCCTGCTTCAGCTCCGTCAGCGCCTGTACGCGGGAGCGCAGTTCCATAGCATCAACAGGCTTCGTTACATAATCATTTGCACCCGCCAAAAATCCCGAGTGCACATCCTCCGCGTTGCTTCGCGCAGTTAGGAGCAGAATAGGCAATTCCAGAATCGTAAAGCGTTCACGAATGAGGCGAGTTAACTCGTAACCGGACATATGTGGCATCATGACATCCGTAATGATCAAGTCCCACTTGGCTGCATCCAGTTTGCTTAAGGCCTCTTTGCCGCTCGTTGCTCTCACAACCTCATATTGATCGGTGGACAAGATGTCTCCAAGTATTTTTAAATTGACGCGATCATCATCGACAATCAATATCATTGGCTTATACAGGGCGGAGGCTGCCTGCTTCTGTACCACATGAAGCTCGTCAGAGATCATGCTCACCTCGCTTGCAGCCTGGACAGACACAAGCGTCTCTATGGGGTTCTCCTCCTGCACAAGCGGACTTGTGTCCGGTTCAGCTAATGGCAGGGTGAAAGAAAATACAGATCCCTTTCCAAGTTCCGATTCCACTTCCAATCTTCCGCCATGCAGCTGCACCATTTGCTCACAAATGCGAAGTCCAAGTCCGATTCCCCCAGCACTTGTATTCGTATCCGCAGTTCCTTGTTCATAAGCATGGAATGCCCGCTCCTGCAGTTCCTTATTCAAGCCAATGCCTGTGTCAGCAACAGAGATACAGGCCAGTCCTTCTCGAACCTCTGCGGAAATCGTTATTGAGCCCTCGTCCGTGAACTTGATTGCATTATGCACAAGATTGGACAAAACTTGTACTAATCGCTTCTCGTCCGCTATAACAGGCGGAAATGTCTCTGGAATCGCCATAACCAGCTTGATTGGCTTGCCCTCCATCATGAAGCGCAGCATGTCCAGCACGCCAGACGCCACTGATTGCACACGAAGCGGAGCGCATTGTAAAATGACTTTGCCTTCCCGGAGCTGCGCCAAGTCAAGTAAATCATTAATTGTATGCGACATGCGGCGACTGATCGTAATAAGCAGTTCCATATCTGCCCTGCTCTTATCATCCATCAGTTCCTTCTCGCGTGTGACAACGGACTGTGCAATATTGATGACACCATGCAGCGGTGTACGCAATTCATGAGACGTGTTTGCCAAGAATAGATCCTTCTTCTCGTCAGCCTCCCGCAACTGCTCGTTCAATTTTGCATTCTCTTCAGCATTGCGGAAATACCTCTTGAACCAATACGCCGAAAATCCAACGATCGAAGCGATGATGTTGATCGGATAGTAAATCATATTTTTCGTTCCGTTATAAATAAAAACGCTCCAGGTAATCCCTGACATAACACTGACAGCCGCAAGCAGCAAAATATAGGCTTCCCTACGGTTTTGATAGACCATCTGGATAATCAGGTATGATAACCAAACAATCGGGAAGAGATAAAGCACGCTGAAAATCTTATAGGCCGTCGTGAAGGAAATATACGGCGCAGGGGCAACAAGTATAAATGCCGTAAACATGACTAAGAAGCCTGTATATCCGTGGAATAGCTTACCGCGCCGTGTAAATCCAGAAAAGTTCCTTCCCATAATCATCATGAAGCAGGCATGCCACAAATAAGCAAGAATCTTGATTCGAAGCGCCCAGGTATAATTGATTGGAAGCCATAATAGCAGGATCGAATCATTGTCAGCTATGACTAATGTGCCTGTCATTGTCATTAATAACCCGAAAATAATAAACGTCTTCTCTCTCGGATTAAAGCAATACAAAATGACGGCATATAGGCCGTGCAGCATCAAAATGATGAAAGTAACTAATTGAAAACCGATGGAATACCAGCGTTGAAATTCCACCGCCGCCTGCGTTCCGAATCTTACAGAGCGAGCGATGCCTCCTTTATAGGGATTGTCGAAGTTGGAGACCTGAAGCAAAACCTCAATAACGCCTTGATCCTCTGCCTCGACCTCATAGGAAGTGGTAAAGGATGCCTGAACGGGTCGATATGACTCGGCATCGGTGGACACTACCCCCGATTTCGCATCGATTTGTCCATTGATTAGAAAGACGTTGGCCGCTTGAATTTCTCTTATCCAAAAATGATAGGGCTGATTTATCGGCTGATCGACCAATACGCGAAGCCGGTACGTCCCATAGCCATATGAATTGCTTTTATGCTGCCGCCAGCCCTCCCTCCAATCTCCGGGAACCTGAACATAGCTGGATTGGCCTCGGAACTGACGCAGCTCATTTTCATTAGATATGAATGCATCTGGATAGAACTCCCACTGACCATCCAAATATACGGTATGCTTGTTGTCCAGCTCCATTCCGCGCAGATCAGCAACCCCATTAGCCACCTTGACATGCTGAGATGCTTCCAGAGTCATAAGCCAAGTCACGTGGATACCGGCAAGCAGAAGCACAAACAGTAATGTGCTTACAATGATTTTTTTCTTGTTCATCATACTATGGGGTTTCGACAACAATCTTCTTTTTCCTTCATTTTGGCATCTTTACCCACTTTTATATTCACTAAAAAAAGGCGAGGAGCTCCTCGCCTCATACAAGTTAACCTACCTGTCATCGTTCTGCCAGTATCTATTATTCTTCTACCTAATGTTACTCTATCTATTCATTCTCTATCTATACACGATCGCCTATCACTCATCTGCTATTCGACACGCAGCGTATACCATTCGATTGCCGAAGGCTTGCTCGTGATCTGACCCGCCATCGGGTTGGCATAGTACCACGTAATCGACTGATCCTGTACAAGCGGCATCATGTTCCCAGGGGATGGAACGCCTCCGAGATAGGTCGGCTGCTTAAGCATCGTTCCTTGGCCATCCACGACCGCATACTTCATTCCTTCTCCGAGTCGGCTCGACTCCGTCCATAACAAGACAAACTTATTATCATTGATCTTGCTAATATATGTATCCCTGATGAACACGCCGTCCTCAGACGTATGCTGTGTCAGCCATATCGGCTTGATGCTTGATTGATCTTGCGCATTCTTCGGCACGACACTAAGGAATACATTTTTGCCTTTCCCATCTTGTGAACCGGTGGCACTATTGGCGCCAATGGCAAGATAGCTGGATGCAGATACTTCTAGTCCGCCCAAGTTGGCGCCTGTGTAATTATCACCGATCTTGCCCGGTATATTAATGAGGTCAATTTTTTTCGTAATCTTACCACCCTGCTCCACCTGCAGTACAATAGAGCGCGGATACGCATCGCCATGGTCAGCGTATACGATTCTATCTCCATCCATGCGAGCATATGTGGCAAAGGAATGGCTCACGTGGTTAGACGGGAACTGACCACTCTTACTAAGCACCTTCATCGCAGCCATATCAATGGCAAAGGTCATATTCGACTGATGCCGCAAACCATCCTTAGCGGTCTTATAGCGAAGACGAGTCGATTGAACTACGAGTTTGCCATTGGCACTGTCCATCGTAACATTCCCAGATCTGAACGGTTCTGATACGTACACATCTGATACATCTACCTGACCAAGCTTGTCCCACGAAGCATTATATTTCACTACGCGATATACTGCCTTTGTGCTGGATTCCTCCATGTTGTCTTGTCCGAATACGAGATAATAATTGCCGTCCTCACCTTGATGGAAGCCTCCGAATTTGGGCAACTCTATGTTCAGCGTCTTACTTCCCGCTGCGGTATAGTCCTTATAGAATTGCTGAATATGTATCTTCTGCTTGTCCGAGTCCCATTGCAGCAGATTCAGCTGTCCATCCTTCAGGAACAAATAGCGGGCAGCTGGCTCGAACCAATTTCCATAATGATAATCATTGGTTGTACGCACCTGGGTAACCCCTTCAATAGAGCGGATCGCCATCTCAGGTTGGGCAATGATATGAATTGAACTGCTTAACGCCCGCCACAGAACGGGAACATGCAGCTGCTCCCCTAATTCCCGCAGTTGAAAATAATTGCTGCCCCCGATATTATAAGACGTCAATTGAATTTCTTTGCCATCTACATATACTTTGGAGGAAGTCGGTATCGCCTGTCGTTCAGCTGCCTTGCCTGACTGTGCAGACTTCTTGGCAGGCTCTAGCTCCCCTCCGATTGGGGTATAGGCTTGTCCTGTATGCACACGAATCGCATTACTCGCGGTATCAACGATTACATCAAAGCTGCTTTTCGTCCCCTTCAATGCCATTGCAACATCTCTCAGCTTGAAGTAGTTGCTGCCCCCAATATTGTAGGCATCCATCTGATTCATCGGTTGTCCATTAATGCTCACATTGGCCTGAGTCGGCCGTGCCATTACGGATTTGTCTTCAGCCTGAACGGAAGCAGCCATTCCTAGCATCATCACAATGCTGAGGAGAATACATACTTTTGTTTTCATGAAATTGATGTCCCCCATTTTTCTATCTAGCTTCGCTCTTGTCTTGCATCATTCATCGCACACCATGGCCATCCATATTCGTCCATAATCTCTACCATTCTATAGCAACAATCTAAATTGCACAACGAACCTAGCGGCGATTGACGGCAGTAGAGCACTTCATTCTAATGGGGCTTCAATACCGCCGCCTTCCATCGAAACTACGCCTCCCTGCCAGGATCCCTGTATGTCTTCGTACCAATTCTAGCAGCAACACCACATCCACGATGCTCGGGAACGGCCACGATCCGATTATCGTGACCATATTGAAGTTGCTGTAGGGCATCGAAATCCGGATGAATGACCTCATTGGATAAATAAGCCGAGGTCTTGCTTCCAGGCTTCCTCGCTCCATTCAAGGCTGTGATCATACCCTGTGAAGAGGTAATGCCAATTCCATGCCCGTAATAGAGATCGTTGCCCAGCTTCACAACATTTTCTCCCTGCCATTCCGGCGTGCGTGGATTGAAGTCTGGATTTCTAAAATAAAGAATATCCCCTAAAAATGCCTCAGCGAGGTTCGAGTTCGACACCAATCGAAGATTGCGGTCATAATTCCAATCCCATAGAAGCAAATCCTGAAAGTAACGGTCAAAAACAGCTTCACCCAGCGTATCTATGATTGCCTTATACAGAACAATAATAATAGCTGTCGCACATTCAAATGCATACTGTCCACCATTATGGAAAATATCGTTGATGGCAGCAGAAGGCGAGACACCTCTTCTTAATTGAAATCCCCCTCTGTCCGTGCGTATCCAATACCTCTCGTTGCATCTGGAATCGTCGAATCCAGCAAAGTCCACCCCACTATCGTGCAGCGCCTTCGCCGCATTAACCATATTAGAGCGCATTCTCATTTCGAACTTCAAGTCATCAAGGGAGTTATATCGATAAACGACAGGACTCTTCTGCTTAGCCGCAATTACATTCCTCTCCAGCTCCGATAATCCCAATGTATTGAGCTGCCCTGTGTTAACACCTGCAATCTCGATCATCCTTACTCTCCTCCTAAATCCTCTGATTACCGAACGCTTTGTGGGAATCGGAACACATGAAGCGGATCGTACTCCTGATTAATTAGGTGTAACCTACAGTACTCTATGCGCCCTCATCTACTCAGGTTCATGTCAAGAAGAAGGGGTCTGCATCGGATATGCGTGAAATCTTCATAAAATTACAGGGCTTAAGACTTATACTGCAATATGGAAATCAGTGCAGAAATCCGCTACAATAGTGGTTATCATCAGTACCTGCAAGTTAACCTCTACCTTCAGTCTTTCTTCTTCCCTTGTTTGTTTCATCCACACGACATTCAAATTCCTTATTGTGAAGATCGGATAAAAGAATCGGATAGGTGCTCTCGACTGCCTGATGCACGGAATATGGACGTATGAGATACCGCCGTTAATACATAGATGGCTTACAACCTGTGTCTAAAAGGAGGGATCTTAGCTAACCAGCTTGGCTCTACGCATGATTAGAAGACGGAATGTTCTGATAATGAAGGAGGAGTATTGATGAATGTTGGAATACAGCCTGGGAGTGGGCTATATTTGCATGTTAAATGGTTCGCAGCCGATCACGAGTGGACACCTCAAGCAATGAGCAAGGTGCTCACCCCTACCTTTCTGTTCTGGTTTAGCTTCACGATTGTTGTATTGTTGCTTGTTTCGAGGTATAACGCAGCTTTGGAGAGCATCCCTATCGTTGTGAAGGTACATTCATTTCTCAATAAGTTAAAACGCTTTCACCTATTGATTATGCGAGTAGGTGTTGGCATTGCACTGTTGATGCAGATAAGCACAGGCTCCTACCTAGCCCCCACATTGCGAATCGAGACATGGTGGGTCTATGCACTTCTTATTATTAGCTTGCTTGGTCTGCTTCATCGCAAGACCTTGTTTATAAGCGGTATAGCGTTAGGCGTCTTATATGTGAAGGCACTCGCTAATTATGGAATGTTCCACATGCTCGACTATATGTTCTACCTCGGCATCATTTATTATTTGCTTGTCTCGAACACGAGATGGAGCCGTTCTGGCATCCCTGTCCTCTATATATGGACCGGCTTGTCTCTTGCTTGGCTTGCGATGGAGAAGCTGACCCTCGCCAAGCTGGCGTGCTCCCTGATGCACGAATACGGAATTCCGTCACTAGGCTTTACCGTTGAAGACTTCGTACTGATTAGCGCCTTTATTGAGCTTGGCCTTGCGTGGGCATTTATCGTCGGTATTATGAATCGATTCACAGCTCTGCTATTAACCGGATTATTCCTCGTCACAACCACTGTATTCGGATTTACCGAAATCATCGGCCATATGATTATGCATACGATACTGCTCATCTTCCTTATTGTTGGCAGGGACGGCTATACGACATTTCTGCTCTCCAGACGCGCTCCCAAACTACGCAGCTTCTTCGTGGTGCTGCACTTCACCATTATGATCTTCAGTATGATGACCGTGTACATATGGATGGGGCAGCCTAGCAGCGGATTTACTGTACCTGATCCTGCGACGCAAGCAGCACAAGCGAGTAAAATACCGGCATTTTGCCCAATCAAGTGACGCAGCTAGTAGCATTTTTACCAGTAACCTCGTATTTCGTGTCGGCCGAAAATTTAAGCGTTATAACTTATTGACCATTGGTACCTCGACGTAGGTGGCTGTTTTTCTCTCAACAGAAATGAAAAAAGACACCGTTCGGGTGTCTTTTTTCATGATGCATATCGTATTGCGGCTCGACTATCCTTCCAGATCCACGTTGTGGTAGACTTGCTGCACATCATCAAGGTCTTCGAGCGCATCAATCAGCTTCTCGAACTGTGCCTTCTGATCGTCGTCCAAGACTACTTCGGTCTGGGGCAGCATCGTAATTTCAGCTACGCTGAATTCCGTAATGCCCTCATTCTTCAGCGCTTGCTGAACAACATGGAATTGATCAGGCTCCGCGTAGATGATTACCGCTTCATCCTCTTCCAAGATGTCGCGTGCGTCTACATCGGCGTTCATCAAGATTTCCAGAACATCGTCTGCACTCTTACCTTCCAGACCGATAACGGCCGTCGGACTGAACATATACGTTACAGAGCCGCTTACGCCGAGACTTCCGCCATTTTTGTTAAATGTGGAACGAACCTCCGAAGCAGTGCGATTCACGTTATTGGTCAAAGCGTCTACGATCACCATGGAACCGCTTGGACCAAAGCCCTCATAGCGAAGCTCATCATAGTTCTCATCGGAGCCGCCCTTTGCTTTCTCGATCGCGCGATCAATGATCGCCTTTGGTACATTGTATGTTTTGGCACGTTCAACCACGAATCGCAATGATTGGTTCAGCTCGGGATCAGGCTCGCCTTGCTTCGCTGCAACGTAGATCTCTCTGCCGAAACGCGCATATATACGACTCGTATTCGTGTCCTTAGATGCTTTTTTTTCCTTAATATTATTCCATTTACGCCCCATACTGTATCTCGCTCTCTTTCCGCATAAAGTATGCATACTCCATATAATTATATCTTTTCGAGAGAGCTTGGGCAAATATGAAAACTTTTGAATTTCAATTCTTAGCTAGTTATATTGGCGATTTTTCCGGTAAAATTCAGACATTTCTAGCAAACAAGATATCCGTTCACACTGTTAATTCGTACAAAGGTGTAAAAAACAGAAAGCTGTGTTAAAATACTGTAATTGCACCCGCTATTTTGTTAGGGAGGTTTAGTGAATCACCATGCTCATTATCGGTATCACCGGAGGCACCGGATCCGGCAAAACAACGGTTGCCAAGTCCGTCATTGACCGTCTTGGTTCAGATAAAGTCACCTTCATTTCCCAAGACAACTATTACAAAGATCATTCTCACCTCAGCATGGCTGAACGCGAAGTGATTAACTTCGACCACCCGCTCGTATTCGACAACGAGCTGTTGCTTGAGCATGTGAACCTGCTCAAGCAAGGCAAAACTGCTTATGCACCGGTATACGACTTTACCGTTCATGCCCGTTCCACGGATGAGACGGTAGAGCTGAAGCCGAATAATATCATCATCATCGAAGGGCTTCATGTGCTGTTCGATGAAAATTTACGTCAACTGCTCGACATTAAAGTATTTGTGGACACCGATCCAGATGTACGGATTCTACGCCGTGTACTTCGCGACATTGAAGAGCGCGGTCGGACGATTCATTCGGTCTACAACCAGTATCTGACTTCGGTCAAGCCGATGCACGATGCATTTATCGAGCCTTCTAAGAAGTACGCTGACCTGATTATTCCAGAAGGCGGTCAGAACGAGGTAGGCATTCATATGCTGTCCGTGCTGACAGAGAAATACTTGACGAGCGAATGGAATTAACGTGAAGAAGCCGCTCGAATGGCAGACCTGCATCTGCCATTCGAGCGGCTTATTTTCTTATGAGCCAAGTGGCTTTTTGCTAAATGGTATACAGTCAGGGGGGAGATACTCTCCCTCTCTGTCTGTTATGGTTTTACATTGTAGGTTCGAAGTTTTCCAGCGTCTTCATGCCATCGGCTCCAAAAATATTGTATACTCCAAATTCATAGAAGGAGTAGCCATAGTCCGTGTTTCTTTGAATTCCTTCGAACTTTACATATCTCGCTTCTGTCGGCGTGAAATGAATCGTGTCCCGCCCATCTTGAGCCGTAATGATTCCATCGTTCTTCGTCGTGACATTTACCCATTCTTTCTTATCGTTAGACACGAGGATTCTGTATGTTTTGGCACGAGCGTATTCCCAATCAATGCGGATCGTATCGAACTCCTTCACCTCGCCAAGATCAACCGTGAACCATGAATCATCTACATAATTGCTTGCCCATCTCGTAGCAGGGGATCCGTCCACTGCTTTTTGCGGCATGTAATTCGGGCTATTGCTCTCTACCGAGGAAGCTTCAACCGCCTTATTTTCCGCCAAGTTGCCAAGAAGGTAGTAAGCATTATCCTTCAGCGTGTTGTAAGCACCATCTGCAATGTGGCCTTTGATCTTCTGGAACTCCAGCATCGCATTGAACATCTTGATAAACTTATTGAACTTTTCATCATTACCTTCGAATCTCTTCGCATTATCCAAATGAGCCTGCAAGGAGCGAGCCGCCCCCGGATTTTTGAACTGGTTCTCTTGCTCGAATTGATCAACTAATGTTTTGATGAGATCCACATTTGTCCCAGCATCAATGATATAAGTTGTCTTTTTCGATTTGCCCGAAGTCACCGTAACCGTAAGTTCATGCTTGCCAAGCTTGCCTGCAAAGTTAATCGGCGTATCTGCCGTGTACGGCTTGCCATCGAATGTCGCAGTAACTTTAGTAATGCCGCTTCCGTCGTCATCCTTAAGCTGCCATGTAAATTGCACCGTCTCTGTGGCCGGCACTGTTGTATGGCTCTCCAGCGGCTTTCCGTTCATTTGTACGTCAGCATCGGAAGGAACGCCGCTATTCACGCTGTATGTGCCCTTCACGAATTGGTACAGCCAATCATACAAGATCCGATTGGATGGATCCTTGCTTACGGCTGTATTATATACAGCGTCATTGCCCTGATAGTAAGCATTGTAACCATTTTGCATAAACCCAGTTTCTGCGCCGTTGTTCAAGTACTCGATATACTTCTCACGGAAATGGTTATCCGTCAGCATCCGGTCATCAAACTCCAGCTCCATGCCCATGCCGTGCTGTTTCGCTAAGTACGCTGCGTCCGGCAAGCGCTCAGGGTCGATGTCATCCTCGAAGAAGTAGTTCGGCTGGTAAGCCACATTGTCGATGCCAACATCCTTCCACAGGAATGACTTGTATCCTGAGAAGAACGGAACCCAGAACAGCTTCATACCCATGTCATGCACCTTGGCACTTGTTGCACGAAGCAGGTCTGGTCCCTTGCTATGTGTGCTGATTTGCTCATCCAACCAGTACATGCCGACAAGCTCCAAATTGGAATAGTTGGCTGCAGCCCACTTCTGCTTTACTTGATCCAGCCACCAGTGAACGGCCTTTACCCGGTTAGCAAGTGCCTGTTCCACGCCGATCGAGTCGCTGAAGCTCAAGTTACCATCGCCAACATCACCGAAGTCAGCGATGCCTTCTGCTGGATATGGGATCATATACACGACTTTCGTTTTACGGTTAGGATCGTTCAGCTTCGCCCCGACTTCTTTGGTCGCTTCATTTAATTGATACATATCGCCTTGCGCTGCAAATGTCTTTTCCAAGTACCATTTCCAGTCGTCCAGCTTGCTGTTCAGTCCCAAATTACGGCCCATTGGCGTATCTAAACCAAGATAGAGAACTCCATCGAACAGCCAATCCTTCGGATTGCCTGCCTCATCTACGTAGCTAATATTCGGAATGATGCGCTCCTTCGACCAATCACCCTTGCCATTCGCATAGTGCCCGTTGTACAGCAGCCCAAGGTCGCTAATTCCGGCAGTCGCTTCTCCCGGTGCTTGGAAGGCTGGCGTCTGCGTAGGAACAGTGTCTGCTCCTTGCACCTTGCCGTCTTCGCCTAGAATTTCAATTTCATCGACTAACGTCATCGCCCTGTTATGCATCATGAAGCTTACCTTCACATAACGTGCATAAGCGATGCCACCGTACGCCAATCCTTCTTTGTTCGGATCCTTGATTCCCTCTTTGTTGCCCTTCCATTCAAAGGTCTCTTCATGCTGTCCGTCTATCCATAACGTTTGGAGTGCATTATGTGATAACAAACCCCAATTTTCCTTATCGTCCGATACATAAATGGACACGGTTAACGGTAAAAGGACATTGTTGTTCGGCCAATCCTGCAAGAAATGAGCCTTAACGGATGAGATTGATTTGTTCTCGCCGAGGTCAAATACCACTTCACGCGTTCTCTTCTTCAAATGTCCAACCCATGCCGGGTCTGACTTCGTGACCTTGCCGTACTTGCCATCTGTCAGCTTATAGCCATCATCAGCATACCCTGCTTCTGGTGCTTGCGACCATTCATAAGGGAGACCTAGAGCCAGATTGCGCTCCCCTTGCTGAGGTTCAGCAGCTTGCTGCGCCGTATATTGCTCACTCGCTGGCAACGACGTATTCGCCTCCTCCGCCTGTACTAATGGAACCATCATTGAGAGGGCTAACACCGTAGACATTACGATGGATAACCATTTCTTTTTCATTAATTGAACTCCCTTTCTATATGTAAGATTATGAATGTCATCAAATTCGGTAAGCATGTAATTTGATTGAATATTATTGCGGTTTCATCTCCCCCTCCCTTTTCAACTGATAAAACCCACGTATATGATAGCGCTTACTTTTAAAATAAGAGACTTTCTGTCCTATTCAAATAGATTAATTATTACTTTTGTATACTTTTGTTTACCTACTCTATCAAGACATCATTTTATTTGATTTTGCCAGGGATCAACCCCGTAATATAGCACCACCTCAACATTTGGGTCGGTTTAGTCATCAACATCATCATTGTAGAATGGATGATTATTCACCGAGTCCCAAGCGATCAGATCCAAATAAGAATAAATGAAATCAATAACTTCTTATACAAAAAGGAGCTTCGTCCATTTGGATGAGCTCCTTTTGAATGATAAAAACTCTGATCTACCTAAATCGTAATAGGTCTACTCGTCTTGCTCCGACTTCCCCACGAAGCAAGATGCATACAATTTCAGTTCCTCTTTATTTGCGGCAACGTGATCCTCTAACTTCATTCCGATCTTCTCTAACAGATGACCAGATCGTTCGTTGTCTATCGTGGTGATGGCTACTATGCGTTCTAAACCAAGCGTCGTTCGACCGTATTCCAATGTTGCGGCAGCCGCTTCGTAGGCGTATCCCCGCCCACGGAACTCAGGGAGGAAGGCAAATCCGATGTCCACATCTGTCAGGGAGTCCCTCTTGATAAGTCCGCACAATCCGATAGGAGTCGAATCTTCCTTCAATTCCGTCAAAAACAAACCAAAACCGAGTCGTTCATAGCTCTCCATCGGACCATTCACAATATAGTCACGCGCACCTTCAACCGCTCTAATCCCTCTATCGCCAATATATCGGTGCCACGCTTCATCATTCAAGAGCCTTAACATGAATTCCGCATCATCCAAAGTCAACTTGCGAAGAATTAATCGATTCGTTTCTATAACCGTCAACGCAGCTGCCCCCTTATACTCAATTCTGGTGTATGTGAATTCCCGTAACTACCATATATAAGTATGCAATTGACGTTGTATGTCTATCGAGAACCGACAAATTAGATGCCAACTTCCCTCATCTTCACTGTAATTTGCTCAATCCTGCCGTCCATATCTATCCCCGTAAACTTAGGGAGACTCAACTCGCTCACAATCGCTCCATCACGCATGAACATAATGCGCTCCGTCCGTGCCGCAACCTTGGCGTCGTGAGTAACAAGCATGACCGCAGTACCTGCTTCGTTGATTTTAGAAAAGATGTCCATAATCTCCTGTGCCGACTTCGAATTAAGCGCACCCGTAGGTTCATCGCCAAAAATAATTTTGGGACTGTTCATAAGCGCACGGCATATCCCTGCACGCTGAAGCTGACCACCCGACACCTGTGTAATGTCGCGCTTTTCTAGCTCCGCAATACCTACCCTCTTCATGAGTGCCCTTGCCTTTTCCGTAATTTGTGCAGCATTCTTTCGATTGTCCCTCATAGAGGGAAGAATGATATTGTCGAGGATATTCAGGTTTTTCAACATCGTCGGCTGTTGGAAGACAAACCCCATTTTTGTTCTGCGTATATCAGACAACTCGTTCTCGCCAATCTCCGCTAAATTCTTATCGTCCATGATGACTTTACCGCCATTTACGCCATCTGTTCCGCTCAGTGCGAACATCAGTGTTGATTTTCCCGATCCTGAAGGTCCCATGACCGCGACGAATTCGCCTTCATTGATTTCAACGGATACACCGTCGAGAACATTGCGCTTCTCATCACCCTCGCCGAAAGATTTTACGAGTTGATCGCCGATAATGATCTTCTTCATATGCCTACTCCTTTATACTTTCGGAAATTTTGATTTGCCCTGCTCTCGATGTACCGATGATGGTTGCGATAAGCACAGTACCGATCATCATTAGTGGGCTAAGCAGATACGCTGACAGTGGATTGACCGTAAATTGGAACGCCGACGCCCCAAAGTAAGAGACCATTGCCCCCGCAAGCATCTCTCCGAGCGTATTGGCTAGAAGCGTTCCAAGGACAATGCCCACAATCAGCACGAACACGGAACGCGTCACATACTGCGCCTGAATATCCGAATTTGTAAAACCGAATGCCTTCATAACGGCAATGGAGTATCTATCCTTTGCAACAAGCAGTTTCATAAACAACAAGGTAACCAGTACCGCTATCAACAACGCAACTGCAATTGCGGAATAGGATGCCTTGCCAACAGCACTGATTGTCGAGCCAAATGTCTGTGCCATAAACTCATCGATGTCTGACACCTTTGCAAAAGGGAATTTATCCGTGTATTCCGAAACTTTACTACCGATTAGCGATTTGTCGGCAATCACCGCACTGATCACAACCCACATCATCTCTGCCGACTGATCGGTAAACACCGCCTTTGCGGTTTTGCCTCCATTGGTAATGTCAGAATAAATGCCGCTTACTTTGAGATTTTTTTCTTTCCCTTCTATCACCAGAGTCATGGTATCGCCGACTTTTTTGTCGAGCTCTTTGGCGTTCATGACCGACAGCGCCACTTCATCTTCTACACGTGGAGCCGTACCCTCTGAATATTGCACTGGGAATACGGAATGGTCTCCGAGCTCGATTTTTACCCTTTCCTCCGAGCCATTCTCCATCTTAGCTTTAAATGTTTTGGTTGTGAGTACCGCATACTTGGAGATCGCGCTATCGCTGCTCATTGTTTTGAGCATTTCAGCTGCCTTCTCAGACATATGGTCAGTCTGCTGTATATCGATGCGCATATCGCTGTTGCCTATCCCCATATATTTGATGAAGCTTTTTGAGGAAATGGTGTTGTAGAGGTTCTGAGGAACGATGATGATAAATGCCGAAATCACCAACACGGCAAGCATTGTAACGTATAGCTTCTTCCTCGCAAGCACATCTTTGATACCAAGAAAAGCATTGGTATGGAACAGTTTGTTGTTACTCAGATTGAAGCGTTTTGCGCCCGAGGCCTTTTCCTGAGAGGTTCCATATCGAATGGCTTCGGCAGCGGATATTTTCCGGAAGCGTCTTAGCACTCCATTTACAAAAGCAATAATTGCCCCAAATACAAGCAGTACGCCGATTACCCCGAACAGCATAGCAAGAGAAGTGTTCTCGCTTTCTCCCATATACATGCGGATATTTTCAAGGAGCATCCCTTTGAATACAAAAGAAAGTGCATAACCGAGCACACAGCCTGCCGCTGCAATCGCCGCATACTTCACCAGATAAATTCCCTTGATATCGGAAATGCGGAGCCCTATGGCCTTCATCACGCCAATCTCTCGGTAATCGTCTTCGATCTTCGCCAGGAGTGTAAAGCGGATGCACATCAATGCGATTGCTACAACAAGTACGCTGACTAGAAGGATCACCCCTATCATCATCCCGTCGGAAATCGCGTTAAGTGTTTTGAAGAGAGAATATGTAATCGCTGGCCCGTTCGCTTCGAGTCCAGAAGAGGCATAAGCCGTTTCGAATTCACTGGTCTTAGACAAATCCTTGAGTCTAAACTCGATCAAGTACTCGACGTTCCCTGCATGTTTTAACTCCTCATAATCATGCTTGCTAACCAGCATTCGCTTCGAAGAAGCTAACGAGGAATTCATTTGCGAATCTCGAAGCATGCCCGCAACCGTGAACTCCTTCCCGCTTATGTTCGCCTTGTCGCCAATCTTCGTGATTCCGTCCTTGATGTAGCTGATTGGAACGTACAGTTCTCCATCGGATGCTTGGATAGGACTGCCGTCAAGATTCAAGAGGAAGTCGAACTTCTCGCTCTGGACAGTAAGACCATTGTCCTGCACACTATTAGCAAGTGAACCATTGCCAAAGCGGATTTGCGAGCCGTCCATATTCAAAAACTCAAGCACCTGAAAGTCTTCAACATTAGCATCTTGCTCCGCAAAAGCATTCAGCCGTGCTGTGTTAAGTGCACCTGAGTGCATCTGCATAAAATGCGGCGTTTTCGCCTGAATCATAAGTGTGTCTAACGCGCCTGTTAGATTGACGATGAGAATTGCCGCCAGTGAGACAAGCATTGCCGCAGCGGCAACAAATATCATCGTTGTCAGGGTTATTACCTTGCTCTTCAACATGTCATTACGGATTATCCTGAAATGCATACGTCACCTCTGTTCCTCGAACTTCTTAGCCGATTTCAAGTCGTACAGAATCACAAAAGCCATGCAGAACAAAATTGCAGCAATAAGTCAGCGATGTTCATAAGTAACCTAAGCAACCCTTCCCTGTTATCTGTCACTAGTCATATGGCTATCTTCCCTGATGATAGAAGGAGAACTTATATGTTCCGGCTCCGTTTGAAACTAGGACGTTTTGGTCGGATACGAAACCTTCATGATCTCAAGAAAAAATTCACATTTTTTCCGAATGATGTAGTTCTATTTAACTACTCGGCATGTTTTCCGTTTATGTTTCCGAACATCCTCATCGTGTGAATGAGACTTCCCTCTGCAGCCCCAAGCAGTCTCTCTATGTTATAAACAAATGCCTGCATACGTAACATCCGCTCTTCGTCCGTCAATTCAACCACATCATCATCCAACACGGTATTTGCATAGATCACGATCATCTCCATGCATTCATATGGGAACGGCGTATGGAACATGCCCACCTGGATGCCTTCGCGGATAATTTCCGCCAGTATCGGCGTAACGCCGTTAATGATGACCTTCTGTATTTTCTGATGCATAAGTGCGTTCTGCGGCTTGTGAATATGCTCCATTATCTCCTTGCTGCTCCCGCCGCTTATGTTCAGTGCCATGACTACACGGATAATACGCTCGACTACAGGGATGCTCTTGTCAGCAGCAATATCCTGCGCCGCACCTAATAGACGGACATTGTACCGCTCGATCAACGCGTCTAATATATCCTCCTTCGATTTAAAGTGGTGATATAAGGTTCCACGTGCAATCCCGACCTTATCGAGGATATCGTTTGTACTTGCACCGTCAAAACCTTTCAGGCCAAAAAGCTCATCCGCTGCGTCAAGAATTTCATTTCTACGCTCTTCGGCTTCTTTTACAATTCTCATCCATATACCTCTTTCTTTAATAGACCGACTGCCTGTCTGTTAAATGTTATCATAAACCAATCTATTAAAAAAGGACTTTTGTCACAGGAAATTCAAATGTCTGGAAGGGTTTAATAAGTATCCCTTAACGCTTTTGTTGGGTATTAAAAAAGCTCAGACCTAATCAGGTCGAGCTTTTTGTAAAGCAACCACTATTTCGTCTTCATCATCATCTATCCAAAAAACGGATTACTGTACCGTAAGAAAAAATCTCCATAACCTGCTTTTTGCCAATCAAACTATCAGAAACAGCTACACGATATTCAAATTGACAACTTATCACAGCATCCCCACGCAATTGTTCACATTTTTTCTTTAACTGATTTTTAACTCCCTCAAAGGCTAAATTAGGGTCTGCAGATTTATAATAGCCTTCTTTGTGAGAATCCATCGCGAATATGGTATCAATCACTTCATAATTTCTTTTCAAATCACCTGTTGTGATGATTACTGACATAACCTATCCCTCCGAATCCAATGATTTGTATGTAATCAAGGAGTATTTCGGCAAAGGGCAAGGGCATTCCTTCCAAGCCTATAAAATTCGAAAGGTCTGTCTTCTCATCCACATCGTTGCAACCCACTTTTCGCCTTTGCTTACAGGTGTACCTGCATGCAGGGTAAGTTCGTTTAATTCAGGATTACTGTAAAAATATTCGAAGTAGACCGCCATGCCTTTATTAGGGAACACGGATAAATTAAGCTTAGGGAAGGTCGTTTCTCCGCCTTCCTCCACATCATTCAGATACATAACTAGTGTACTAATTCGATTATTGCCACTTGCCCGACTCGTCTCAGCGAAGTAATCATAATGCGGTTTATACTCCTGGCCGGGGGTATAGAGCAGCACTTGCAAACCATCACCATGCTCGATCGGAATATTCATGATATGAGCGATTCGCTTCTCAATCCTTGCGACCGACTCACTGTCTTCACAAAATACTCCACTGCTCGTTCTAATTTGATTGACTGAACGGTCTTCTCCGATTTTGGAGCGCTGCAGCCGATCTCTTGAGTGTTCAATCAGTTCATCGCACTCTTCATTACTAAGGACATTTCCTAGTACCACAACCAAGGGCTCCTCATATTTGGCAAGGATTCGAATCTCTCGATCTTCTGTCTTGATAGTGCTTCCGACATGATCAAAAATAGTACGTTCTTTCTCCGTCGCGTTCCCGATCATCCTTAGGTATCCCCCAGTTAATGACATCAATCACAAAAATAAGATACCATAAAATGGTCATTCCGCTCTACTAATTTTTAGAAAGGTACAGACCACTTTCACCTTTACCTCTACATTCCGAATCATACATTCCTGATTCACAACTAATACGCAGCCGCAATATAATGTTTCTAGGCTGTATGTGACGAAAATACACGAGCATTCAGTCAAACGTTATCATTGTTATTGTTTTCATCTGGTGGTTGACGTTGTCTTTATGATAAAGAGTGGAACGGGTGATATCATTATGATCTATACGGCTCTTGGGGACTCCATCACATTTGGGGAAAATGCTTCTTCACTAGCACAGTCTTATCCCCGATTGATCGTCTCTGCGTTACATTCAAAATCATGCAGAGCCCAAGGCTTTGTTCTGGCTCAGCCTGGTTGGAACAGCTATAATCTATTGGATGCTTTGATTTGGCGCGGGGCCCCTGTAATCAGCCATTCCTCTGTCGTTTCGGTATGGATTGGCGGGGTGGACTTAGCGAACACGGCACTAGCCGCGCTTAGATCTAAAACAGCACCGGAAGTAAAACATATGATTGCAAATTATGAACGGAATTTAAGTTCCATTTTCACTCAAATTCAAGCAGGAAGCTGTGCTCGAATCGTTTGCTGCACGCAATACAATCCATTTCCCAAAAGCCCTCTTGCCGTTGATGCGGTAAGCAAATTAAACCTTCTAATCAGTGAAATTTCCAATCATTTTAATGTTACGGTAGCTCCCGCCCATAAGTGGTTTGAAAGGAAGCAGGCCGAGCTTATCTATGGATTTCAACATGGAAAGATTGAAGATGCACTAGGTGGATTTTTGCCGATACACCCGAACAACAGGGGCCATCAAGTGATTGCAGCGAAGTTGGCGCCATATCTTTTTCCAAACAATCCCCCGCTTTTTACTTAACGAATAAGTTCTAGTATAATAGCGAAGAATGAAATTAGTAAAAATCCAAAGGAGGGATTGCACATGGATATCAAAGCAAAAATTGAAGAAGTCGTTGCTAAAGTCAAAAACGACCCAGACTTCTCATCTAAATTTATGAGTGATCCTGTCTCGGCGATCGAATCTGTAATCGGGATTGACCTGCCAAATGATCAGATCAATGCATTGATCGAGGGTGTAAAAGCGAAATTGACCGTAGATAAAGCCAGCGGTGTTTTTGATTCGATCAAGAAGCTGTTCTAATTTGTACATAACAAGTTGAGCAGTTCTCATACAAAGGGGATATACAAAGTCATGTGAAATGACCTGTATATCCCCTTTTTTCGCATTTTTGCAGCTGCTTAACTGGCCATGGTCGGAATCCTAATATAGCAATATCGGTGGGTGCATGATATGGTAATACAGGAAACTATTATTAGAAAGAAGGAATTGAATGATTTATAAAGCAGATCACAATGTAAGAGAAAAATTGGTGCCTATGTTCGAACATATGGATAGCACGATTGTTCTCTCCTATCTCCAAGGACATATGGGTGACGCTTGGGTAGACAACCTTGAAAATCCAACTGTTGCTCAAATCACTGTGGGGATTTTTGTGTTTTATGCGGGGAACCCCAGCGCAGAAGAATCTGAAGAATTACTTCACAATCTTCCTGAATTTACGCTTGCAATTGTTGATTCGGATGGGTGGAAAAAGCGGATAGAAACGGTTTACAAAGGATCCTATGAGAAATTTCAGCGATTCAGATTTAAAAAAGATTCTGGGGATTTGGATAGAGCACACATACAGAGTCTACTGTCTGCATTACCTGAAGAATATGAAATTAAAAAAATCGATAAAGAGATAGCTAGCGCCCCTTCCTTACATGAGCTCTCAGAAGACTTTGTCAGTCAGTTTGATTCGATTGATGATTTTATGGAAAGAGGAATCGGGTATGCTATTTTACATAAAGGGCAGGTTGTTTCTGCGGCAACATCATTTAGCATCTATGATGACGGAATCGAGATTGAAATTGCGAGTCACCCTAACCATAGAAGGAAGGGACTTGCAGCAACTGTTGCCTCTGCACTGATTTTAGATTGTCTGGATAGAGGGAAATACCCGAGTTGGGATGCGGCGAATGCTGAGTCTGTTGAGCTAGCAAAAAAGCTGGGATACATGTTCAAGGAATCTTACGACACATATTCTATTAATAACAAAGTGAACAGAAACCAACCTTAGATCCTCTAGCATTTCTTTATACGCCTGTAAACAGGTAAATCCCTAACTGATTTTATTATGGAATGTATTATTTTTTTGGGTAATTACAATAATGATCTAGGGGAATCAAAAAGGATGCATAATAGAATATTTTAAAAAACCAAAACGTCGTAGGAGGTAATCATGGGCAGAATCGTTCATTTTGAAATTCATGTAGATGACATGGAACGTGCTAAGAAATTTTATGGAGAGGTATTTGGATGGACATTTGAGGATTGGAGCGATTATGCTGGAATGCCCTATTTCGGAGCTACGACTGGGGATGCAAATGAACTGGGCATTAACGGGGCTTTGATGCAACGTAAAGGCACTACCCCTGAATCAGGTCAGCCTTTGAATGGCTATGCATGTACAATGGGAGTGGAAGACTACGATTCTACTGAGACAAAAATCCTGAATCTTGGAGGCAAAGTCGCATTGCCAAAGCATGCACTACCCGGAATGGCATGGCAGGGGTATTATATTGACACCGAGGGGAATACTTTTGGGATTCATCAGCCAGATAAGAATGCAAAATAGGATTATTTCCTCTACACATAGAAAAACCCGGCCGCTTGAGAGGTCGGGTTTTTTAGGTACACCTTATTTTATATACGTGAGAGATGCTTCATTAATATCGTACAAGGTACCTTTATTGCTTTCAACAAGCTACACCTCATCTTCTGAATAGATCGTCACTCCCCTATAGGCATCTGCATACGATGGAGAAAATGAACAAATCTAAATTGGAGGTCACGACCATGAGCTTGCAACAACAGGGGCAACAAGAACAAACTCTGTATCGAATGGATCCAACGACTATGCATAACGTAAGATCCATTCAAGATCACATAGGAAATATATGCCGCAACCATATGAATAAACTTGTTCTCGTGGAGACGATGGATGGCGATGTTTTTGAAGGGTTGCTTATCCACTGCGAAAGAGGAATTTTATACTTAAGACTTCCAAACCAGGGGGCTAGTCGCGGTTTTGTTCCTGGTTTCCAAAATGATTTCGTATTGCCCCTAGTGCTGTTCAATTTACTGGCCATTTCATTAATATAGGCCTGATCAAGCCTAATCTAAGGAGTGAAATCTTATGGCATTTGTGTCGCCTCAAGGACCACAAGGAATACAGCAGGCACCATCCTCCCCTCCTCCACAATTCGCACCACCACAACCCGCTGCTACAGCGTTCGCCATCGACCCCGGAGCTATTTCCGGTTGTTTATTCCGCAACACGTATGTGTGGTTGAGAAATGGGAACTCGTTCTGGTTCTTCCCAACCTTTGTTGGACGTAGATCCGTTGCAGGTTTTAGATGGACCGGTTTTAGATGGATGTATACGGGAGTCGATTTAAGAAGCATTGTGTCATTTACATGTTTTTAGAGAAGAAAATAGAGGCCCAGTACCTTACCGGTGCTGGGCTTTTGCATATGGGTAACCCACAAATTTAAAATCTTTACCTAATGGCTGCACACTGACATTGTGAAGCTCTACAGCGCCACTCATCTTTTCGATCCCTGTCCCACCGAGAAAGGACGATGCATTCCGACCACCTATCAACTTCGGAGCCATGTAAATAATGACTTTGTCGATGAGTTTATTCTTAAAAAAGGCTGCATTGATTTCACCACCGCCTTCTATCAAAACGGAAGAAATCATCTCCCTGCCCAAAAGCTGAATAACTTCGATTGGATTGACCCTGCCCGTCTGTTCCGTAACAAAGACTTTAACACCTGCCTTTTCTAATGCCGCCTTCTTCTCGACGTCGTGAGAAGTTGTTGTGAACACCCAAGTGGGAGCTTTTCCATCTGTAACCACCTTAGCATCCAAAGGTAACCGTAAAGAGGAATCCAAAACCACGCGTATCGGGTTCCTACCGTTAGGTAACCTTGTTGTAAGCTTGGGGTCATCTATAAGCACCGTGTTGACGCCAACTAAGATCGCGGCATTCTGATTGCGAAGAACGTGGACATCTTCCCCGAGCCGCTTCTGAAGTAATCCATTTGCTATCGGAAGAGTAGCTATTGATTTTCCCATCCATCGTGATAGCTGTTTTTAAAGTCACAAACGGAATATGCTGGACAATAAATTTATTGAAAACCTCATTCATTTGGAAAGATTCTTCTTCACATACTCCCGTGATGACTTCGATTCCTGCTTCCCGGAGTATATCCACCCCTCTCCCCGAAACGAGCGGGTTAGGGTCAAGTGATGCGATCACCACTTTTTTAATGCCTGCTTCAACAATAGCAACTGCGCATGGCCCTGTTCTACCATAATGGGAACAAGGCTCAAGCGTCACATAGATGGTCGCTCCCCGCGTAAGCTCTCCAGCCATGCGGATCGCATGGATTTCGGCATGGGGTTCGCCTGCCTTCATATGAACCCCGATGCCCACGATGCGGTTTTCGTTGACAATCACAGACCCTACAAGCGGGTTTGGATCAGTCTGCCCCTTCATGGCCTTTGCATTCTGTATAGCCAGCCGCATATAGAATTCATGGTTATTCATCATTGTTGCAGGAACCATTCCCTTCGTTTATATGTCCCGACCGCTCTATTTTGGTTTTTAAGTATTTTTCATTATATTCCGATACATCCCCCCAAAGCTGTACCCGATCTTCCACTGCCATGCCTGCGTTTCGAAGCGCATCAATCTTTTTAGGGTTATTGGTTATCAGTGTAACCGGTTTGGTCCGAAGGACATTTAATACTTGTATCGCATCACTATAGTCACGGGCATCGTCAACAAATCCAAGTTTAAGATTGGCATCTACGGTATCGTAACCATTTTGCTGAAGGATATAAGCCAGTGCTTTACTGAAAAGCCCGATCCCTCTGCCTTCGTGGTTGGCAAGATAAAACAGCGCGCCAGTTCCATGCTCGGCAATATGCACCAATGACTGCTCTAGCTGATATCCGCAATCACAGCGTTTGCTGCCGAAAATATCCCCCGTGTGGCAAATGGAATGGAACCGGATTAAAGCATGATCTGCATTCTCGAAGTCTCCGTGCACCAACACACTCGATTGTTGATATTCAGCTAAATTCACATTCGATAATTTGGCAACAATATGCTCAAAATCTTCCGTTACCTCGCTGCAATTCAACCAGCAATACCATTTAAACTGAACGGTCTCCCCCCGCAAATTAATCGGAAGATTTATTGGTCCGACTAGATAAATGGCACCGTTTTCCGTGTTGATCATTTTAATTCTCTCTTGTAGAAGAGAAATGACTTTGGGATCAAACTCCTTAACAGCAGGCATTAACACAACTCCTCTTTTAACCAATGTTTATGTCTTATTGTGTACGAAACAACTTTTATTCCCTGTTAATGGTTAAACCAGCATCCTGCCTAAGCCAATCCAGAACATCATGTTGATTTTCTTCCGAAACGCCATGGTCGGTCGGGTATATCTTTAATGTGATTCGTTGCGTGTGTTCCTTTAAATATGTCGCCGTTTCATGCACGATCCTGACTGGGAATACGGAATCATACTCACCGTGCGTGACAAATATCGATACATTATTCAGACTTCGAAGTGAATATTCCGTCTTTACAAAGTCAGGAATGTATCCATTCAACGCAACAATTCCCTTTAGTTGATCTCCCATTGTAAGTGCAAGCGTCATGGATAAAATGGCGCCTTGACTGAAGCCGAGCAAGTAACATTTGCCCGGATCGATTGGATACTTATCCATCGCATATTGAATGAAAGCTTCGAGCTGTTTTATCGCCTCATCAAACATCTCTCGAATGGGATTGCCCAAACTTTTCAGTTCGTAATATTGATATCCTGCACCAAGCGGTAGATTACCGCGAATCCCAATGACAATGAAATCATCACTTATAGGTGCAACCAAGCCAAACATATTTCTTTCATTAGAACCTTTACCGTGCAGCGTAAAAATAACCGGGTATTTCTTATTCGGTACTACATGGGCAGGCAGGTGAACGTCATATTGGTAAAACGGAGTCATTTGAACCACCCTTTTTGAGACGCTTTTCCTGCCATAATAATGCGGTCAAGCGAGAATGGCGACCGGTCGGCCACTGCAAGGTATAAAGAAATCATCATAAATCCAAGATCCAACTCATAGCCAGCCATCTGAGCATTGCCAAGAAGTCCGGCGGAGAGTTTTGCAGTCAGTATTGCACCAATAAGCATTACTACGAATAACGCCGATACATAACGGGTAAACAATCCCGCTATCAGCATAATACCGCCCACAAGCTCAAGCAGCGCCACGATATAAGCCGCAAATCCAGGGATACCAATGGAACTGAACCACGCCTCAACATTAGTCATGCCCATTTGAAATTTCGCGATACCATGAAACATAAATATGATTCCTAGCACTACACGCATAATAATTGTTACTGCAGCTGTCTTCGTCAAACAAATCACCCTCAAAATAATATTAGTCATAAAGAAATAAAATTCATATTAGTAATACTAATCAAAAGCAAGTAGCGTGTCAACAAAAAAATTGCTAATATATAATTATATTTGTTATCACTAATATTAAAGAGGTGCAGTCCTTATGGATATTGGCTCCACAATACGTGCTATCCGAAAACGAAAAAATATAACTATTGCTCAAATCTGCGAAGAAACTGGTCTATCACAAGGATTCATGAGTCAAGTGGAAACTAATAAGACTTCCCCTTCCATATCAACTCTAGAAAACATCGCAAAAGCACTAAAAGTACCTTTAGCTTACTTGCTATTAAAGAAAGAAGATCGGATGAATATTGTTCGTAAAGATGAGCGAAGCATTACGACAAGCGGTTCTGATAAGTTAACAGTGCAGCACTTAAGCTCTACGAAGAACGTAAGGATGATGGTCGTTGAGTTTCCTCCAGGGGCTTCGACGGGGATTGCTCCACATGCGCATGAAGGTGAGGAGGTTCATATTGTCATTGAGGGAAGAATCTACGCGGAGCAGGGAGAAGACGCGGCCGAATTTGAAAAAGGTGATTCCTTCAGTTGGAACGCATGTACACCCCATTTGGTGAAAAACATCGGTGATGACACTGCCATCGTTCTAATATCCATCTATACGGAGAACGACAACAATCGGGAGCTCATCTAACTATCAGCTATGTTCGTAGGACATAAAAAACGAGGAGTCTTGCCAGTGGCAGAACTCCTCGTTTCGTCTATGTTTAAATCAGCTTATACTCTTTAAGCAGCTGCATGATTCTGGTGTGAGAAACTTTTTGCACACCCGTCGCTGCTGCTAATTGGATTGCTGGAGGCAGCTCCATATCGGTTAGTTTCTTGCCGTCCATCATTTTCGCTGTGGAATCCAGCAACACACGGACATCATAAGCGGATCCAAATACTTCTGGCACGCCGCGATCAATATCAAGAAGCGTGTACACAGCTTCCATGGCGGTACGTACCGAGTACTCTGTGGTGAATACCGTGTCTCGCGGTGTTTCGGCGAAGTTACCGATAAAGGCAGCGTTGACACAATCATCAGGAACTACATTCGGGCGATCTCCCGCAGCCCTTGGCATGAAGTAAGAGGTAACATAAGGCATCATGCAAGGAACACAGTTTGCGGAGTTTACGGCAAGATCGTGAATCTCTGCTTCAGGTACGCCCATGTGGTAGAGCCATTCTTCCGTGATCTCGATACCCGTGCAGTCCTTCATCGGTTTCTTGATGTAGTCACCTGGCACGTCGCAATACAAGCTGTAAACCCATACGACGAGCTGATCTTTTGGCTGCGATTTGAAGTGAGGCTGTCGGTTCAAGGTAAAGCTCATCAGCCATTTTGAATCTTTTACTGTCACGATACCGCCGGTAACGACCTTGCCACTGAATGGATCCCGCTTGCAAATTTTCTCGATGTAAGGAGGGATTCGGTCATCCAACGTTGTAACCGTAGCAGACTCCCAGTTGCTTTCCGCTATGTTGCCACAGAATTTGTCTGGACGGCCAAAGGCAGGATCCTGCTCCGCGATCTTCTTCCAAAGCTCCCAGCTTCCCCCGAGGGAGGCATTCATAATGGCCGGAGTGTTGTTGTCGCCTAAAGTGGAGCTCTCGGTATTGCTCCCATTCGTGATGAATACCAGATCATTTTCAGTCAGGTCAAAGTGTTTTTCTTGTCCGTGTTGAACATAGACCAGCTTTTTAGCAACTTTCTTGTTCTCCGTAATATCAAACTCAACATTCGTTACGGTCGTTGCATATTGGAAGGTGACGCCATGGCCTTGCAAATACTTCATTAGCGGTAGTGCAAGAGACTCATACTGATTGTATTTTGTAAATTTCAACGCTGAGAAATCTGGCAACCCCCCGATATGATGAATGAATCTAGCGATATATCTGCGCATTTCCATCGCGCTATGCCAAGGCTCAAATGCAAACATCGTCTGCCAGTAAAGCCAGAAATTCGAGTTAAAGAAATCTTCCGAGAAGACATCTGTAATTTTCATATCTTCAAGCGCTTCTTCTGGCGTAAAGAACAACTTGATAATTTCCATCGAAGCGGTTTGAGTCAGTGTGAATTTGCCGTCGGTATGTGCATCCTCACCACGATTGAGGATAGCACGCTGCAAGGAGAAGTTCGGATCCTCCTTGTTGAGCCAGTAAAATTCATCTAATACCGATGCACCCTCCGTTTCAAGTGAAGGAATAGAGCGGAATAGATCCCAAAGGCATTCGAAGTGGTTCTCCATTTCCCGGCCACCGCGGATAATGAATCCTCGACCGTCATCGTAGATGCCGTCTAATCCACCTCCGGCAATATCGAGTTCTTCAAGAATATGAATGTTTTCCCCCTTCATCTGACCATCCCGTATGAGGAATGCGGCTGCGGACAGTGATGCAAGACCAGAGCCGATCAGATAGGCGGATTTTTGATCAACACCGAGTGGTTTCTTTGGACGGGCAAAAGCTTCATAGTTACCATTGCTATAATACATCCTTACAACCTCCTTTAGTGATCCTGACACCTCCACTTTATAGGAGTATGAATGCAATAAAAATAGACAGCTAAAGCCCTGTGTCTAAAATTTAAACTTCAAGTGCCATATGTCTAAAAAATCCATAGGTTATGGTAAAATAATAAGTAACATTGCATCCTAAGGAGAGGTTTCCAATTCATCCGTACACCAAACATGCATTAGCTGATGCATTGAAGGATATGCTGGGCACCAAGACTTTAGATAAAATAACGGTTAAAGATTTAGTGGAAGCCTGCAAGTTGAATCGCCAAACCTTTTACTATCATTTTCAGGATATTTATGACCTGCTCGGATGGATATATAAAACGGAGGCACTAGGTGCTATCCAGAATAACAAATCCTATGCGAATTGGCAGCAGGGGCTATTTATCATTTTAGAATTTGTGGAAAGCAACAAGGCGCTTTGCATGAATACCTGTCGTTCTCTTGGAAAAGAGCATTTGGAAATGTTTTTAAATCAGGTTTTGTTTGAACTCCTAAATAATGTTATCAATGAAGTATCGGATTCCCGTGTGATTTCAGAAAAGGACAGGACGTTCATCGTTCAATTTTACAGTCATGCCTTTGCAGGAACGCTGTTGGATTGGATTGAGGATGGGATGAAAACACCCTATGAGGTAATCGTGAACCACATTGTTCGACTGATGGATGGGCGTTTTATGGATGCAGTGGAGCGTTTTAAGTGAATCTAAATCTATCATTTCTATCATTTTTTACAAATTAATACTTAATTTAATGGAAACACCCTGGATTTTACTACCAAATACCCCCTATACCTGATAGACTAACGAATAGTATTATATTTCAAGGGGGAAAACATGAAGAACTTCACAAAATTTCTATCTATTTTATTAGCCGCAGTGATTATATTATCTGGATGCTCAAGTAATAATGCTGCGGATTCGCAGGATCGATCTGCGGATGAGAAGCTGGCATTATCCTATGTCACAAACTACCACAATGGTACGAAAGAGGCCAAAACGAAGTTTGTTGATGAGAGTATACACCCTGATGTGCAGGGTAAATTCCGTGTTGGTGCTAAGAGAGCGCTTCCGGAGGACGAGCAGCTGAAGGATCCGAAGGTTGTAGAATCTGTTGATTATGATGACGGAGACACAAAAGGATCATTAGTACTCATTCAATCGGCAGACGATAAAGAAATGATTGCGCTGATTACCGAAAATAAAGTTTACATGCATTTTAGTCTACAGAACACGGCTCCGGATACGTATGATCAAATACGCAGTTCATTTAAAACAGCTAAAAAAGGCTAAATATTTAATAACAATAGAGCCACCTGGTCTGAACTAAACCCGTCAGTAGACATTAGAATACAATGATTAAGCAGCCTTAGCTCGTACTTCCATCGGGCTAAGGCTGTTTAGTTTTTTCTGCAGCCGTTCATCCCTAATTCCTATCCCCTGTAGAGCAAGAAAAGCCGTGCAAATGTCAGGAAATAATCCTAATTCCATAGTTCCCGTCACTCTATTCAGCATTATAAGGCGCCCCATCGTATCCGTATGTTTTAGTACGAATCTTTTCCAACCCTTTTGATTTTTTCATTGGATGTCCGCCTTTTTTGGGCGTAGCGAAAAATGTTCATCTAGGCATTTGAACAGGCTAAATTTCTAGATACCCATACAATAGGAATAGAATAGGGGAAATGCCTTGTACCCGTCCAATTATATGAATTTGAGGTGACGGTCTTTGGATTGGAATCAAAACAGAAGAACTTACCATGCATTTATCAGCCTTGGAGCAACGTGCCAGACTGCGCATCAATTAAGAAGATTAAAACTCCGCAAATTTAGTGGCCCTCTTGATTGGTTTATTTCCTATCCTTCCTCGAAAATTTCGCATCTTCTCAAGACAAGGTTCAATGGATTTATGGAATTAGACAAATTGCGTCTTATAAACATAGTCGATAATCATTATGTTTTACGTGATACGGAATACCATGTAGATTCGTATCATGATTTCCCCGTTCCTTATAATCCCAACCAGCTGTACCCCAAGTTTAAAGAGACAATGGACCGTAGGGTATCCAGATTTTTGAAAACAATAAAAACCGGCCCTGTTTGTTTCGTTCGTACAGAAACTTCAAGCTCGGAGGCGCGGCTCCTGGAACAAACTTTATATGGCATCTCGCACAAAGATTTCAGGATACTCATCGTTAATTTCCATAATCAGTGGGGAAAAGGCGTCATTTATGACGATTGGGGATTGCAGCGCGTTTCTTCTGTCAAAATTCCTACAGGAAAAAATTGGAGAGGATCAGACCATCATTGGGATCTCATTATGAAAGGGTTTAAATCGGTATAGTGCCTATTTTCATCTGCCGATTTATTTGAAACGCGACAATTAGAAAATCACGTCATTTGAGACGTAATTAATAGTACTCTGATTGCACGTACTGAAGCCTTGTCCATCTTTGAGTAAATAATCTAGTTTCTTATTTATTTCCCATTCTGAAAATAGCACACGGGTGTAGTCACAGTATTGATGTCACCTGGCATCGTCCCCATTGGGTCAGCCTGAGTCTCTCCTTCCTCACACTTCAGGCGGAAATGTGATGAAAGAGCCTGCTAAAGATGATCCATGAACCGACATACCTGATTGCCGTTACAAAGAGAGGCGGAAGACAGCCATTGATGTGTTCATGACTTCGAAAAACATAAGCGGCTTAGACATGTTAGTCGGTGACTTCGGAAAAATACCAGCTAAGTCAATCATGTACACGATAAAATATAAAACAGCGATGATCTGTGTGAGGAAAATGGCATGGATATGTGATATCAAAAGGAGATAGCACGCGATAAACGACGTTATTCCAAGTAAGATCAGAAACAGATTAAACCCCTAGAATAAAAATACACTCCCTTTTAATTTCGAAAACTTGTCATGATCATGATGTCCTGCATCGTTATGCCTTCCTCTCATCCTTTGGTGTGTCTCAAGCTTATCAGTGAGGAAAGAAATTGAATTGTAAAAAATGAGCATATATGTTCAAGTGCCAATTATTCATCGGGCATGCCATACCGAGAGTGTCGGTGTCTCATACTATAGTGAAAAATTAGTAACGCCCTTCTTATATGTATATTTCAGAGTGTATGTTTCTTCTTTTCCATAGGGCATTGTAGCGATTTTTATACGAGTATAATCAAGCCTGCTATCTCTTAAAATTCTTTTCACCAGGGCAATACTCCGCTCTTCTTCCGTAACAACACAAAATATATTTAGAGCATACTTTTTCGAGTCGGACATGCACTTCCCCATATCTGATCCATCAACATAGCCTAAGTTAGCATCTGATAGTGATATCTCCAAATACTCCATTACTTTATCTCTTAACCAGCGATCACGTTGACTGCCTGTGACACTTTTCAGTGGATATTGTACCACTAGCCAGAATTTTCCTCCCATTCAGATTCACCAACCAATCAGTTAATATATTTAATTCTATCGTGTGAGCGAAGATACGGCGTTACCAATGAATACTCTTATATAGATAACTATAACAAGAAAACTTTGTATGTGGACGCGTTTATTTGCAACAGCAAAAAAACTGTTTGTACGCTGAAATCTCCCTCCGATGCTTCTCACTCACTCCCAGCGCGTGAGACCGAACTCCTGACAGCGGCGTATCCCACGCTGCTAACGAAAAAAAGCCAACCCCACGCGGTCGGCTTAATGATGGTGGA
>NZ_MAIS01000223.1:0-1507 GCF_001680695.1 Paenibacillus sp. KS1
GCAGGATTTACCTCCTGCTTCCCTTAGATTGAAGACAAACACATTGTTCAATTAAATAATGTGTTTGTTTTTTTATCTAGTTCTCTATTTTAGAATTAAAACACAGAAATAGGCAAAAAAAATAGAGTCCTTTTGGTCTCTTAATTTCAGGATTTTTGCTAATTTTTATATATTTAGACAAGCGAAAGTAAGCCCAATTTTCATGTGCATTTTTTCTTTACCAATCATATTCGTATAGCGAAGACCATGAAATTTTTTAGCTGTTCCAAATAATCGTTAACTAGATCATCTGAAGAATAAAAAACAATTTGATCTCGTTTACTCATATCTTGTTTTTTTCAACATCTAAATCAGCTCCTTTTCTCCATTTTACCAAGAAAAAAAGACAAAGTATCGAATAATCAGATACTTTGTCTACAGTCTGAGATTGAGAAATTATTTTCTCATCCTTTTTATTCGGTGTTTTTTTTATTTTCACTCAATATTTTCTACATTTAAACACTTAGTTTCACAGTAATAGCCTTTGCCGCCAACATAAACTTTTTCTATTTCATTCTTGCTATTGGTTGCTAATTTAACTAATATTTCGGAAGGCGATTGTAAAGAATAACCTTGTTCAAATACATAGACTTCTTTTTGCAAGTAGTGCTGTTCATAAAGGTAGCAAGCTAATGCACCGTTTGAAGTTCCAGTCGCTGCTTCTTCATTGATGTCGTATAGTGGAGCAAAATTTCTGCATATAATTCGATTGTCATTAAAAGTATATAGATGCATCCCGACAACATTATAATACTTGCTGATTTCTTTAATTTTTTCAAAATTAGGTTGCAGTGCATGTAATCGTGTTTCGTTTTTTATAGGAATTAAAATATCTTTTAAGCCCGTGGAGACAATTTGAATTGGGTATTTATTGTCTATAGCTTTAATGTCAAAACAGTCGATGAACTCGTTTGGAGATACAACATCATAGAATATCGGTTTGTTTTGTTCCATGAATATGATGTCATCTTTTATGGTAATAGTAAGAACACCGCTGTTCGTTTCAATCGTATAGCGATTCCTGAAAAGTTTATTTAAATGCATCAGTATCGCGAAAGAGCCAATTGTGGCATGACCACATAAATCAACTTCTTCTTTTGGTGTAAAATACTCAAATTTATAATCAGCAATTTCAGATTCTGATATAAATGCGGTTTCCGCATAGCCCAGTTGTTTGGCTATTGCCATTTTTTGAGTAGTGGTCAATGTATTCTCAATAAATACCACTCCTGCTTTATTTCCGCCTTTATGATCCTTGCTAAATGCACTTGCAACATAGACGGATATTTTCATAAGACACCTTCCTTCCTCACTTATAGTAAATTGTAGCATAGAAAGCACCACGTATAAATTTTTTAGTTGGATAAATTTGCTATAAAGCAAGAGACAAACTATTTTTTAGATCTGAACTCTCCAAAAATAGTTTGTCTACAGTCCGAGGGAAGCAGGATTTACCTCCTGCTTCCCT
>NZ_MAIS01000020.1:0-79925 GCF_001680695.1 Paenibacillus sp. KS1
CAAGGCTCGCAACAGAGCCCGCAACAAGGCTCGCAACAAAGCTCGCAATCAGGCTCACAGCCTGGGACGGGTGGGTCTACAGATATGATTAAGCTATTGCAAGAGCGAGTGCTTGCAGTAGGGGATATTCAGTCTGTAGCCTGCTTCGAGGATGTATTCCAAGAGGTGTTGTCCGGTAATACGGTACTGCTCTTAGATGGCTATACGACGGGGTTGTCAGCCAGCACACAGGGATGGAAGGATCGCGGTGTAGTAGAGGCAACAACAGAACCATCTGTTCGAGGTTCTCGTGAGGCGTTCTCTGAGACACTACGAACGAATACATCACTGGTTCGGAGAAGGATCAAGCATCAGGATTTACGCGTGGAGACGAAGTCGTTCGGTCGTCTCACACAAACGAATGTCGCAATTATGTTCATTCAAGGGATCGCCAATGACAAGGTCGTACAAGAGGTACGAGACCGTATGGCTCGAATCGATATTGACGGCATTCTGGAGAGTGGATACATCGAAGAATTGATTCAGGACAAGACGTTCACGCCCTTCCCAACCGTGTACAATACAGAACGTCCAGATGTCATTGCAGCAGAGCTGCTGGAAGGGAAGATTGCGATTCTCGTAGATGGCACACCGTCCGTACTTGTAGTTCCTGCGTTATTCGTATCCTTCCTCCATGCGGCTGAGGATTACTTTTTCCGTTCGGACATTAGCACTCTTGTTCGTATCCTTCGCTATATTGGTATCTTCATCGCGCTGTTAGGGCCATCACTATATGTCGCAATTACGACATTCCACCAGGAGATGCTTCCAACGCAGCTGCTAATCAGCTTGGCGGCACAGCGGGAAGGGATTCCTTTCCCTGCTGTCATCGAGGCGATTATGATGGAGATTCTATTCGAGCTGCTTCGGGAAGCAGGAATCCGAATGCCAAGAATGATTGGGCCAGCAGTGTCAGTTGTGGGAACGCTCGTCATTGGACAAGCTGCGGTCGATGCGGGTATCGTCTCTGCTGCGATGGTCATCGTTGTGTCGACGACGGCGATTTGCAGCTTCGTATTTCCAGCATACAGCATGTCGAATGCGTTCCGGATGCTTCGTTTTCCACTCATGCTGCTCGCTGCATCTTTTGGGTTGTTCGGGGTCTGCATCGGACTGATCGCCATTGTGCTCCACTTGTGCAGCCTGCGCTCTTTTGGCGTCCCTTATATGAGTCCGCTGGCACCTATCATTATCAAAGATCAGAAAGATACGATCTTTCGGTTGCCGCAGTGGGCAATGCGGACAAGACCAAGCTATATGAGTCCGAACAATAAGAATCGGCAGCAGCCTCCGGCACAAGCTAAGCCCAAGCCGCCAACAAAATAACAACATCATCAAGTAAAAAAGGGGGCGACAGTCATGAAGCGGAGATCCGCTCTCATCAGCTGCCTGCTGCTTCTGCTGCTTGGTCTGCTCGTCTCCGGCTGTTGGAATCGGCGTGAGATGAATGATTTGGCCATAGCGGTAGGGATGGGAATTGATAGAGCAGACAATGGGCAGTATGAGGTATTTGTGCAGGTTGTCGATCCAAGCGAGGTATCGGCACGCAAACCGAGCGGCAACAGGGCTCCTGTAACGCTCTATAGTGCAAAAGGAAATACGGTGTTCCAAGCGATACGACGCATGACCACGATTACACCTCGCAAGGTGTATTTCTCGCATCTGCGAATTTTTGTTTTTGGAGAGGAGATGGCGCGTGAGGGCATCAGCAAGCCGCTTGATTTCCTATCACGTGATCAAGAGCTGCGTACTGATTTTTATCTCGTAGTTGCTAAGGGAACTACGGCAAGAGATATTTTGAATTTCTATACACCGCTCGATAAAATACCTGCTAATAAAATGTATAAGTCGCTAGAGGTGTCGGATAAGACCTGGGCACCGACGGTTGGTGTTCGGCTGGATGATTTGATAACGAATATAACCAGTTACGGGAAGGAAGCAGTGCTGACAGGGATATTGATTCAGGGGGATAGTGAGGCGGGGAAGAAGAAGGAGAACGTGGAGCTGATCGAGACCCAGGCGCTATTAAAGTATTCAGGCATAGCTATCTTCAAGGGAGACAAGCTCGTGGGGTGGATGAATGAGGCGGAGAGCAAGGGATACAGCAACCTGACCGATAATTTGGAGAACACCTACGTTCAAATTCCCTGCAAGTCTGGGGGGAAGGCGGGGGTGGAGGTCATTCATTCCAAGACCAAGGTGAAGGCAAAGGTTACGAATAATCGACCAGAAATCAACGTCTTCATACGAACAGAGGCCAATGTTGCGGATGTTGAATGCGAAATGGATACTAGCCAGCAGTCTACCTTACATCAATTGGAGCAGGCGGCAGAACAAGTGATGATTAGCCATTCGACCAAATCACTGCAGCGAGCGCAGGCAGTAGGTGCAGATATATTTGGATTCGGCGAAGCTGTTCACCGGGCCTATCCAGGCTACTGGAATCAGCATAAGGAGCGGTGGGAGGAATTGTTCAAGGAGCTCCCAGTCAAAATCCAAGTGGATCTGAAAATTGTACGGACAGGGACAATTGGCAACTCATTCTTACGTGACGTGAAGGAGTAGGAGAGATGTGGATCAGTATTGGCTCAATTGTAATCGCGGCGATCACCTTCCTGTCTGAATCCTCTCGTATGAAGCGGCAGCAATTATCCAAGGAACGCTGGGTGCTGCTGATCATGCTGCTCATCGCTGCCGGGTTTGGTATAATCCTCGGGATGAAATTGAGGATACCGAATCCTATGGATTGGATCATGATGATGTTTAAGCCTTTGAGGCGATTTCTGTAGTAAAGAACGACAAGCTAGCTAGTGAGATGCTGCATCAAGGGAGGTGATAGGGCGGATGAAGGATCAATCTATCATAAGTATTCGTCAGCTGACAATCTTGACGGCACTATTTATTATCGGAAGCGCGATCTTGATTATCCCATCGAGCCTAGCGGAAGAAGTCCGGCAGGATGGGTGGCTGTCCGCTCTATTATCCCTAGGGCTCGGCCTGCTCGTCATCCCCCTGTACTCCGCCCTATGCCGAAGATACCCGGGACAATCGATAGCAGGATATTGTGAGTTGATTCTTGGCAAGGTGCTCGGCAAGGCAGCTTCGCTTTGCTTCATTATCGGATTTGCACTTACTACAGCGGCGCTTACCCTGCGGGATATCGGCGACTTCATAACGATGCAGATTATGCCGGAGACACCGGCTGTGGCGACTCATATTGTTTTTATGTTCATCATCATTTTCGGTGCCTATCTTGGAATCGAAGTGTTTGCGCGAGGAGCTGAAATATTTTTCCCGTGGGTGCTGCTTCTATTTATTTGCTTTATTTTGTTTGTAATGCCGCAAGTTGAAGTGAAGCAGCTCCTGCCGGTTCTTGAACGTGGATTTGTGCCGGTCATTCGCGGGGGATTGACCTTCTTCAGCTTCCCTTTCCTCGACATGGCAATCTTGCTGCTGATTCTTCCTTCAGTTAAGAACCAAGGCAAAGTGGCAAATGCTTTGCTGTGGGGATGCATAATTGGCGGGGCGTTCCTGATCATTACAACGTTATTGTCTATATTGACCCTTGGAGCCGATAGTACGGCACGGCATATGTATCCGACCTATGCGCTGGCCAAAAAAATCAGCATCGGTAATTTTTTGGAGCGGATCGAGGCGGTGATGGCGGTCATTTGGTTTTTGACGACCTACTTCCGAATGGCGCTGCTTCTGTATGCGACTGCGGTAGGCCTCGCCCAATCCTTGAAGCTAGCTGAACACCGCTTCCTCATCATTCCGTTAGGGATGATCACGGTCAGCTGGTCGATCTTATTCATCCCGAATTCTCCCTATCTTAGCAAGCTGCTCGATCATTGGGCGACCTATGCGCTTCTGCCCGGGCTTGTCCTGCCCTTGCTCCTGCTGTTAGTTGATATGTACCGATCCAACGCTCAGGCGAAGACACAGCAAGAAGAGAGTGCTCCTCAGAATGAATCATGCAAAGAGCAAGGGACTGCGATAGGAAATGGATCCACCTCCATGGATAAAGGAGGCGGAAGTGAAGTGCCCATGGATGATGATCCAGCTGCTCTTCGGCCAAGCAGTGGACGAACATCTCCTCCTGAACGCTAAGTACATGAATGACTGAGCATGCACCTCTCTCATGGTACAATGGAGTCATCTTAAGGAACAGGAGCGGCTTATCTATGTGGACACATCTATTGGAGCTGGCGGCGATATGGATACCGATTATTAATTTGCTATTTGCGGCAATCGTTATTTTTCTAGAGAGACGCAATGTAGGGGGAACGTGGGCATGGTTAATGCTTCTCTTGCTGCTCCCATTCATCGGATTCCTATTCTATATTTTGTTCGGTCAGAATCTGGCTCGACGGAGGGTCTATCGAATCAAGCCTCGGAATGAACGTCTTGTTCGAGATGAAATTGCAGCTCAAGTGCGGCGAATTCGGGAGGGAACCTTCGAATATCAGGATGATGGCGTGAAGTACTATGAGCCGCTTATTTATATGAACTTGGTAAGCAGCTACTCTCCCTTAACACAGGACAACAAGGTGAATGTCATTGCAGACGGGGACGAGATGATGGATCGGCTAGTTGACCGAATTCAGAATGCTGAAGATCATGTCCATTTGCTGTATTACAAGCTTGCTGGGGATTCGACCGGACGCAGAATCATTGACGCGTTGACGGAGCGCGCTGCGAATGGTGTCGAGGTAAGGCTGCTGTATGACGATATTGGATCGCCTGCCTTGAAGGATAGGGATCTTGCAGCTCTGCGTGAAGCAGGCGGAGAAGTATTCCGCTTCTTCCCATCGCGGATCCCGTATCTTAATTTGCGTGTCAACTATCGCAATCACCGAAAAATCGCGGTTATGGATGGCAAAGTTGGGTTTGTTGGCGGATTTAATATCGGTGATGAGTACGTCGGACTCGATCCGAAGATTGGACATTGGCGTGATACTCATCTTGAGCTGCAAGGAGGGGCTGTTCATCGCCTTCAGGGCCAGTTCTTGCTTGATTGGTCCATCGCGTCTGAACAGTATCTGGCCTTTAATGAAAGATACTTTCCAACACCAGTTCATACAGGGAATACGGCCGTTCAAATTGTATCCAGCGGTCCGGACTCCGATAAGCAGCAAATTCGTAATGCATTGCTTAAGCTCATATTCGAAGCCAAGGATCGCATCTATGTACAGACACCGTATCTTGTGCCGGATGATAGTGTGCTCATCGCGTTAAAGGTTGCCGTACAATCTGGGGTTGATGTACGCATCATGATTCCGAAGAAGGGAGACAGTCAGTTGGTGCAATGGGCATCAAATGCGTATCTTGGTGAATTGCTTCGTGCTGGTGCCAAGTGCTATTGGTATGAGAAGGGCTTCCTGCATGCCAAGACGATGGTTGTAGATGGATGGGCTGCTACGGTTGGTACGGCGAATCTGGATCATCGCAGCTTCAGCCTGAACTTCGAAGTTAATGCCTTCCTCTATGACAAAGCGGTAGCGGGAGAGCTCGACAAGTTGTTCGAGCAGGATATGAAGGAGTCTATCGCGTTAAATTGGAATACGTACCAGAAGCGGTCAATTCGTCACCGATTTGTAGAATCCATCGCACGATTGGTGTCGCCAATTTTATAAATTTCTAATGCCTAATTATGGACATACTTGACATAGGTTTGCGATCACACTACAATTTGTAGTGGGAGGAATTCCACGATGAAAATTCATAACTTCAAATTCCACGAGAGTGGATTGAACCGGTTCTTCGGGCCGCTGGAGGCCAAGGTTATGTCTGTCCTGTGGGAAGGTTCTGAAATGACGATTAAGGACGTGCAGAAGAAGCTTGAGGCAGAGAAGTGCGTCAACTTCAACACCGTCATGACGGTCATGAACCGACTCGTGGATAAGGGAGTCCTGGTCAAGCGCACGGAGGGGCGTTCTTCCTTATTCCGCCCAGTATTGTGTCGGGATGCCTTCCTCGATACACAGTCCAAGGAATTAACGCATGAGCTGATGGATGAATTCGGTCCGCTTGTCGTGAATCACATGCTGGATGCCTTGGAGGATGTAGATGAGGGGCTGCTGGACAAATTGGAACAAAAAATCAAGCAATTGAAAAAGGATAAATAGACAATGTGGAAAAATCGATCTACGTTCATTTTCAGTTCGATGCTTCTAATTGCAGCCGTGTTGTTCTGTCAAATGGTACTATATGCGATGAAGGTGCTTGCCGGATGGGAACTGCACTTCAATCTCGTCGAGGCGTGCTCCACGCTCATGCAGAACTACGGATTGTCCAAGTTCGTGTACGTGCTTGATGCCTATGTGTTCTGTACGCTTATTAGCGTACTGATCCTGTTCATCCGGCAGATGTGGCTGTCTCGCAAAGCATACTGGAAGCTGCATGCGTATCGCAGTCAGGAGCTGACGCTTCAGATGAATAGTCGGTTCTATGAAGGCAAGCAGCGAATGATGATTGTCGAGCATGCTTCCCCGATCGCGTTCACGATGGGGCTATGGTTGCCAATCGTGGTCGTATCGACCGGCTTAATGGAACTGCTTGATGATGATGAGCTGGAAGCAGTTGTCCATCATGAGGCTTTCCATCAGATGCACCGAGATCCATTGCGGATGTTCATTCTGTCTCTTCTCGCTTCGGTCATGTGGTACATGCCAATTATGAGATGGTCGAAGCAGCAGTATAACATCATCCGTGAAGTGCTGGCCGATCATTACGCCATTGGACGTCTCGGAACATCGGCACACTTAGGAAGCGCACTGCTCAAGATGTTGAAGCAAGGCAAGGCGCCGCGCATGCCATTTGCGTATGTCTCATTCGCAGATACATCGATTAATTACCGGATTCGTCAGCTGTTGGAGCCAGATACAGATATTCCAATGAAGCTGCCGTTTACGCGGGCTATTGTGTCACTGCAAGTATTGCTTGCATTATGTTTATTGTTCTTTGCTGCTATGCCTTAATTTTTTTTAGCGTTTTACACTACAATGCGTAGTTTTAATTGAAGATTCATGAATCAACCATACTAACACATATTATGTTAAATAGGAGGCGTTTTATTATGTCAGTAAATCAAGGATTAGGTACATTGTTCATCAGGCTTGCGCTAGGGATTATTTTCTTCATTCACGGCCTAGAGAAGTTCCAAGGGGGTCTCGACAATACAGCAGGCTTCTTCGAAAGTCTGGGTATTCCGGGATTCATGGGATACGTTGTCGCGGCTGTTGAATTGATTGGAGGCCTTCTGCTCATCGTTGGTCTGGGTACAAGATGGATTGGGGCGGCGTTTACCGTCATTATGCTTATGGCTATCTTCACGGTGAAGCTGCAAATGGGCTTCGTAGGCGGCTATGAATTGGATATTGCGCTTGCAGCCATGTCGTTGTACTTAGTAGTAAGCGGAGGGGCGGACTACTCGCTTGACCGCGTATTGTTCCGTCGCAGCAAGGCAGCTCAATAAGACCGAAATAAGAAGCATTTTCTCATCGATGATGTCGATGAGAAAATGCTTTTTTCATATTTATTTCATTTCTTGAGAAAATCGCTATACTAAGTTATACGTGTACGAATTAGCAATCAGGGGGATGCCATGCTTAAGAATCGAAGAACACTGCGCTACTTGGGGCTATTCACCATTGCAGTGATAGTGTACAAGCTCATCGATAATATCGGTTATGTGCTCAAGGGAGTCGTAGCCCTATTGTCTATGCTTACACCGTTTTTTATTGCTTGTTTCATTGCCTACCTTCTTCGCCCACTTGTCAATCTATTGGAGAAGAGGCTGTTGGCCAGGACAAAATCGAAGCGATTTATTAGTATTATAGCCGTGTATACCTTGTTTTTCGGCATTATTGTGCTGCTGATTACGGTCATTACACCGCGGGTTATAGAGAGTGTAAGCACATTGCTGGCTGATATGCCGATTTATATGGAGAGTACGAAAATATGGCTGCAGGCCAATGTCATGAGTAAGGAATGGTTCATTCAATCCGGAATCTCGAGCAGCATTAGCGAGCATTTCAGCTCCGTCTCCAGTCAAATTAGCGACTTCTTGAAGCTGATGCTGAACAATTTGCTGTCCAGCTTGTTTACCTTTACGTCTGCGCTGTTGAATCTCGTTATCGGCTTTATCGTCTCGATCTACTTGCTGAAGGACAAGGAGAAGATCGGGACAGGCGCGAAGCGCACTTTGCACGGCCTGCTTAAGAAGGAACGGGCTGAAGGCGTCATTGATTTCGTAAGAAAAATGGACATGATTTTCTCGCAATATTTTGTAGGGGTCATTTTGGATGCAACGGTCGTAGGCAGCATCGTATTCATTGGACTCCTAATTATTCAAGCGCCATATGCGCTGTTGTCCGCTCTGCTCGTGGCCATAACGAATGTGATCCCGTACTTCGGCCCATTTATGGGGATGTTGTTCGTCGGTATCATTACGTTGTTTGTATCACCAGAACAGACGCTATGGATTACGTTGTTTATTTTCATCGTCCAACAGTTCGACGGTTATTATATCGGTCCGAAAATTGTGGGTAATAAAGTGGGCATAGGTCCCATTTGGATTATCTTTGCGATTATTATTGGAGGCGCTATGTTCGGCATTTTGGGCATGTTCATTGCCGTCCCGGTTGTCGCAGTGCTTAAGACGGCGGTGGATTCATTTATTCAACGTCGTATTGGTGAACAGTAAGAACGAACAGATAATAAGGAACAAAGGTGCCAAAGGAGGGATCGTGTGCTCTCCCTCTGGCACCTTTTTATATGCTAGCGGTAAATCTAGTAAGGGCAGGTCTGGACATGAGCAAGACACATATATGATTGAATACATATTCAAATTATTTTTTATGCAACATTATGCATACTTCCTCCGTCTATGAAGACAAACCGAATAATCGTAAGGCATCAAGAAGCAGGTACATAGGTGTGCCACAACAACATGAGATTAGAGGAGGAATTTACAATGAAAAAATGGAACAAAGGCTTGGCAATTGCATCGATTATGGCGGTACTTAGCGTCCCCTTCGCTGGAGAAGTAGCTGCTGAAGCCATTCAAGGTCATGTCGTATCATCTCACCCTGTAGAGGAGGGCTCGACATTGCCAGAAGAGCATGTGACATCACAAGGAATTATTGAGTCGGGGAACGGAAGTAAATTTGTTCTCCGTGGTCAACAATATTTGCATATTAATGTACAAGACAACACGGTTATCGTAAATGAAAAGGGTCAGCCGCTCAGCAAGGATGCCCTGAAAGAAGGCGCAGTTGTAGAGGTTCAATATGGACCAATTATGTTGATGACATTCCCGGGTACGGTTGGTGCCGAAAAAATCGTTGTTAAAGGTGAAACGGTGGTTAAGGAAGGCAAAGTGCTGACAGTAACAAAAACAGATGGCGATGTGAACGCGCGAGTTCATGTCGATGTAGATAATGATGGCAATATCAATAATGACGTCATTTTGAATATCTCGAAGGAAACATACATTATGGACAAGCAAGGTGTTGCTGTGAAGGTGGAGGATTTGAAGGAAGGACAGAAAGTGAAGGCATTCCACTCTCTGGCGATGACTTTCTCCCTTCCGGGACAGTCGCACGCTAGCCTCATTATTGTTGAATAATCGGGGAAACAGGGAATAAGTGGTGCGGAATACATCCATACTACGGGTAGCTTGAGATATGCCGCTGATGCAGGCATAAGGAGGTTATGCGTTATGGTGGCACATGTGCCAATTCCGTTGCAAGTTACAGGAGCGGCAGCCAATGATGCATTGGCTGCCGTTTTTTATTTTATGGTCTACTCGTTCGGAGGGTGGCTGCTTGAGAACATATACAGTAAGTTAATAACGGGCCGTTTCTGGAAGGAGGGATTCCTGCAAGGGCCATTCAAACCTATGTATGGAGTTGCTCCTCTTCTCTTGCTTCCTTATGTCGAAAAAGGGGGCAATTGGATCCTCATTCTGCTGCTGAGCTTCGTCATTCCGACGGCTGTTGAATATGTGAGCGGCTTAATGCTGGAGAAGGTATTTTATCGCAAATGGTGGGACTATTCTTCATATCGGATACAACTTCAAGGTCATGTTTGTCTATCCTTTTCACTATGCTGGATGTTTTTATCGCTAGCGGTTGTGTACGGACTGCATCCCTTGCTAGAGGCTGGCTACGTGCAAATTTCAGCAATCTGGAATATGGCATGCCCGATGTTCGTCATTTATTTCTGGGTGGACATGGCGTGGTCCGTATGGTCGCGAAGACGTGAAGGAAAGTCGATGGCAGACAGTCGAAGTTGAGTAAAATTTAGGTAAAATAATAGTAAAATCAAGGTTGCGAGAGCGGAGACAAAACGTCTTCGCTCTTCTTTTTGTTGATATTACCCATTTTACAGGGAAAACATGTATTTACTAAAAGTTTTACTAACATCATGTAATGGTTAGTAAAAAATTAAATGATCAGTAAAATATTTTACTAAAACGATTGAGAATTTTACTAAGGTCAGGTAAAATTTTATTAGGAAGTGAAGATGTGATTCATCCTACATCTCAGACAGAACTAATGGTTAGACGGATGGAAATGGATGTCGTTCGTGTGAGGAATCCCCGTGGGCAGGAGGCCGTACTATGCGTGTGATGAAGCAGTGGGAAAATGTGAGCGTTACAAATTGTAACCGTATGAAGGGTAGAGCGTACTTTCGCTCCTATCCGAATCGACAACTAGCCTTGCTGAACGAGCCGAAGTATGCGCATCAATGGAAGAGTTTGAATGGAACATGGAAGTTCGCATATTTGGAAGCGCCTGAGTATTCGCCGCCGGGATTCGAGCGGCCATCATTTGATTGCTCGAACTGGGACGACATTACGGTACCGAGCAACTGGCAGCTTGAGGGTTATGGAAATATGCATTACTCGGATCTATGGTACAACTTCCCGATTAATCCGCCTTATGTGCCGACAGACAACCCGACAGGAATATATAAGCGCAGCTTTGCGATTAGCCCGCAATGGCTGGGCAATCAGCAGGTAATTTTACGATTCCATGGCGTTGATTCCGCATTCCATGTATGGGTGAACGGGCAAGAAGTCGGTTACAGCAAGGGTGCAAGACTCCTGAGTGAATTTGATATTACAAGCTATGTAGAAGCAGGGCAGAATGAAGTGTGTGTCCGCGTGTATCAATGGTCGGATGGAACGTACATTGAAGATCAGGACATGTGGTGGCTGAGCGGTATATTCCGTGATGTCGAATTGTATGCCCAGCCGCTTGTGGGGATTGAAGACTTTACAGTGGTTACAGAGCTGGATTCTGCTTATACGAATGCGATCCTGCGCCTGAGCGCAGATATTCGTGGTGCGAAGCAGGGACACACGCTGTCTTACGAGCTGCTTGATGCAGCTGGACAACAGGTAGCCTGCGGCGATATGCCTGCGGGCGAACGCGTCGCGACTGCTGTCCCAATTGCAGCTCCGAAATTATGGAGTGCGGAGAAGCCGTATCTATATACCCTTCTCTTCACCTTAACAGACGGGGATGAGGTCATTGAGGTCATTCCACAGCAGGTAGGCTTCCGTACCGTTGAATTGAAGGGGGACACATTCACCGTCAATGGGGTTGCCATTAAGCTGAAGGGTGTTAACCGTCATGATGCGCATCCGATTACAGGGCGTGTCGTATCGCGCGATGATATCGAGAAGGATATCCGCCTCATGAAGCAGTACAATATTAATGCGATCCGTACGGCGCATTATCCGAATTCGCCTTGCTTATATGAGCTGTGCAATGTGTATGGCATGTATGTGATCGATGAGACGGATCTGGAGTGCCACGGCTTCGAGCTGACAGACAACTATAATTGGATTACGGATGATCCGGCATGGGAGAAAGCATACGTCGATCGTATTGAGCGCATGATTGAGCGGGATAAGAATCATCCTTGTATTATTATGTGGTCGCTCGGCAACGAATCAGGCTATGGCCGAAACTTCAGAGCGATGGGTCTCCGTGCGAAGGAAATGGATCCGACACGCCTTGTTCACTATGAAGGGGACAGAGATACGGATATTGCGGACGTGTACTCGACGATGTATACGTGGCTGGATCATCCGGAGCGGAAGACGATGCAGTATATTATTGAGAACTCTACAAAGCCGCATATTTTGTGCGAATACGCCCATGCGATGGGCAATGGCCCAGGCAACATGCAGGAGTATCAAGATCTATTCTACGCACATGATAAGCTGCAAGGCGGATTCGTCTGGGAATGGTGTGATCACGGCATCCAGAAGATTGATGAGCAGGGCCGTGTCTATTACCGTTATGGCGGAGACTTCGGTGACGATCCGACGAATGGAGCCTTCTGTATTGACGGACTTGTCATGCCTGATCGTACCCCTTCACCGGGATTGCTGGAATATAAGAAGGTCATTGAGCCTGTTCATACGCATGAGGTTGATTTGCAGCGCGGCTTGATCCGTGTCAGCAACAAGTACGATTTTGCATCGCTAGATCAATTGGCACTTCGCTACTCGATTGTAAAGGATGACTGCATTTTGCAGACAGGCGAAGCGGACATTACTGGCATCGCTGCGCGCACAAGCAAGGAAGTGGAGCTGGGGTACTCGCTCGATTTCACACCTGAACCGGGAACGGATTATTACGTGAATCTTTCTTATACGTTGAAGAGTGATTGTGCCTGGGCACAAGCAGGACATGAATTGGCGACGGCGCAATTCCTCCTCCCGATTGCTGGTGAGATGCTGTACATCGAGCCAAGCGGCACGCTTACGATGGAAGAGGGACACTGTGAGCTCATCGTCCGCGGGGAAGAATTCAGCATTCGATTCGATACAGTCAAGGGCCGCATGACCTCATGGACACATCATGGCACTATGGTTGTGGAAGAGGGTCCGAAGCTGCAGTTCTGGCGCGCGCCGATCGATAATGATATGTATATCGTGGACGATTACCGGAATAAGACATTTATGCATTTGATGCATGAAATTGTAGAAGGAGTCACCTATGCACAGGAAGGCGATGTTGTCCGTGTGACGGTGTCTGTCTTGAATGGGACGACGAACGCCGCTTGGCATTACCGTTCCCGCTATGATTATTGTATCTACCCGAATGGCGATGTGCTGCTCGATGTGAGCGGCGAGCCGGGTGGCGTGAAGGAACAGGCGCCGGAGATGATTCCGCGCATTGGCGTGGAGCTTCGTGTGCGTGCTGCTTGTGAGAATGGAAAATGGTATGGCAGAGGTCCTGGAGAGTCGTATGTAGATTCGAAGCAGGCAAATCAGTTTGGCGTCTACGAGCGAACGGTGGATGAAATGTTCACGAATTACGTGCACCCACAGGAAAATGGCAATCATACGGATTGCCGCTGGGTTCGCTTGGCGGATCGTTATGGGGTAGGGATCATGGCAGTTGCGTATCCGAAGATGGACTTCAGTGCTTCTTATTATGAAGTTAAGGATTTGGATGCTGCCAAGCATACGGTTGATTTGCAGAAGCGGGATTACATTGTGCTGCATCTCGATGCGAAGCAGAACGGCCTAGGATCGAATTCCTGCGGACAGCGCCAGCTGAGTCAGTATCGCAGTGGATTTGAGCCGTTCGAGTTGAATCTGAAGCTGTCTGTATATTCGAATAAGGAAATCTCAGATGTGATGAAGGCGAAGGAAACGCTGCGCCGCAACTAGCAATCGCGAGGCTTTCCTCTATGCTTTTGGGCAAGAATACAGTACAATCGTAAGGAAATGAAAGAATGACGGAATGACGGATTGCTGGCGACGCATCACGATTGGAGGGCGAAATGGCTACCCTGAAACAAATTGCGGAGCGGGCTGGTGTGTCGATATCCACGGTGTCTCGCGTGCTGAACTTCGATGAGACATTGTCGGTATCAGACGAGACGCGGCGCCGCATTATGGAAACGACTGAAGAGCTCGGCTATAACAAGTACAAGCGGAAGAAGCGGACGATGGAGATGGCTGCGCCGGAGCCTTCGATGCCCGTGCCGATAGCGGAACCGCCTGCTCCTGTGCAAATCAGGGCGAGTCAGAACACGATCGGAATTGTCATGACCTATGACAAGAGTGAGGAGCTGAATGATCCGTATTATTTAACGGTGCGGCTTGCGATAGAAGAAGCAGCTCGGGAGCGAGGCGTGCAGCTTGTAGAGGTAGGCAAGAAGGGAGAACGCTCCCTTCCTGCTTCTGCTGCATCGGGGTTCATCGTGGTTGGGCCGATTGGGTCAGGTCAGCTGCATGAACTCCAGCGCTCCTCCTCTCCAATCGTATATGTGGATGATGTCCCTTGGGATCGCAAGTCGGATATTGTGACGGTCGATCTGCATGATGCTGTAGAGCAGGCACTGGTGCATATTCGTGCATTAGGACATGAGCGAATTGCGTATGTCGGCGGAAGAGATGTGCTGGATGGAGCCTCAACAGCGGATCGGCGCGAGATCGCTTACGAGAGGTGGATGAAGGAGGCGGGAATCTTCGATTCATCCTTGGTGCGTGTCGGAACCTTCTCAGCCGAGGATGGCTACCGTTTGACGAAGGAGCTAATTGCATCTGTACGCGGCTGTACCGCCGTCCTTGCGGCAAATGACTCTATGGCGATCGGAGCGATTCGAGCCATTCAGGAGCATGGCTTGCGAGTACCGGAGGATATTAGTGTGGTTGGCTTCAATGATATTGCGGTTGCTCAATTCATGACCCCTGCGCTTACCACGGTCAGACTGCATAGTGACTGTATCGGTGATACGGCGCTGGAGCTCATGATGGAGCGGTTGGAGAAGCAGCGGATCATTGGCAAGAAGGTTATGATACCAACAGAGCTGATCGTGCGGGAGAGCTGCGGACGAGCTGCCAAGCTGCGTTGAGATGTTGAACACAATGGTATATCCGGAACGGTGAAGGAGTCTAATTCTTAGGAATTAGGCTTCTTTTTGTGTACATGGAGGGATCTAGGAAATGCATATGACGAATAATGGAATGGACGGCCATACAGTGTGGAAGGAGCCGCTATTAATGAGTGGCTGCTGCTCAAGAATCAGAGAGGCAAAAGCAGGTTGGATGTGATCACCCGACGAAAGTCCAGTTCAGAACCCGTCGCCAGCACGTGTCTGGGTATATGTTCAATATATAAAATGGAAGTAGCAGCAATACAGAGAGCGATAGGGGCGAATGTAGCATGGGTGAATGGATGGACAGCATAATCAATGCGGGGAAGGGCACAGGACAGGGTGATGCGAAGAGGTATCCGATTTATATCGTACTGACTGATACAGGAACACTGTTTTCTAAGCTCATTCGAATGTACACCAAGGCACCGCTTAATCACGTATCCGTAGCATTCGATCCGGCATTGCGGGAAGTATATAGCTTCGGACAGAAGCCTTCCCGAAATCCGTTAACAGCAGGCTTCATGCGTGAAGAGGTAGAGCGTGATCTACTGCGTGCTGACGGTAAGCCGACGATATGCGCCATGTACCGTTGTATGGTGAATGCTGCGCAATACCATATGATTCGTGCCCGCATCATCACCATGATGTTCAATGAAGCTAAATATTCGTATAACTTGCTTGGTGTGCTAGGCATTCCATTCAAGCTGCAGGTTGAGCGGGAGAAGGCATTTTTCTGTTCTCAATTCGTCGCTTCGCTATTCGAGGAATGCGGTCTGAACGTCGTCGGTAAGCCTGCGGCAGCTGTAGAGCCCGATGATTTCCGCAGCTCCGAGCTGCTGGAACTTGTATTTAAGGGTGATCTGCGCAATCTGGTACAGCCTGTTTACCAAGAGGAATTGGAATGGGGCGGCATGTCTGTGGCGTTGTAAATATGAGCTTACTGATAAGGGAAGAACCCTCATGATGAGGGTTCTTTGTGCATCGGTTCAGGTAGATTCAAGTTGAATCTACTTTTTATTTTTATGAAATTTCTTCCTTTGGGTGCACCGAACTGATCACTTCAAACGTCTTGTAGTTGATAAGAATGTAAATGTTGTCCTCAGGCTTGTTCTTGACATGCCCGTATAACGCAATGTGACTGGAGGCATGCTCAGGCTGGAATTGATGCTCTGTCCATTCCGTCTCCAAACCGTATTTGTCCTTAAAGTATTCAGTTCCTGTTGCCATTGCTTGTTGAACAGCTGCTTGCTTTTGTTCAGGGTTCATAGCGGCTTCACATCCTATTAAGATTGCAAAAATGAGAATCAAAAAACCTGTATAGCGGACATTTTTTTGCATAACGTCTTCACTCCTACAGGAACTATTTTTATAATATTGTATGATAGATACCAAAAAATGAAAAGACAGGAGAATCCTATGGCCCAAAAAACACGCATATCAGATGAAGATTATTGGAAAATGTCCAGTTCAGCTTATGATAAGGTTCCACCTGGCGCATATGATGGCGCAAGTGGCTCGTGGGAGGTTGTTGAGCCGAAGGGCACGATGCTGCATGATTCTGAATCTGGATTCGATGCAGTCGTGTTCCGCAATAAGGATACGAAGCAAGTAGTTGTTGGATTTCGAGGTACAGAAGGGTCATCAAGCCTTGATCGTTCACTACCTGATTTCAAGACGGATTTAAATGATGTTGTTCTCGGCAAGGCGAAGGATTTGGAGGAACGATTCAGTTCCAGGGAAAATATAATTCTCTCGTACCTAGACCCGAGGAAAAATATGGAGCAAGATATACATGACTACAAGCATAATCAGTTCCGGCAAGCTGATGTGCTCGTGAGGCAGGTGAAGGAGGAGTATCCCGAATATGAGGTTACGTTGACCGGACACTCCCTTGGCGGCGGCTTGGCGCAGTATGCTGGCGCTAAAAATAGTGTTGGTGCGGTAACGTACAGTGCACCAAGCGTAACGAATCTGCTGCCTGACAAATTAGCGGAAAAGGCCAAAAATGGAGAGTTTGACGACAAAATTATCAATTATGTGCACCCGAGCGATTCGATAGGAGCGGGACCGCTTAAAGAGTATGATAGCCATGTTGGCTCGACGTATTATCTTGGCGAAGATTTTAAGACCGCGAATAGCGAATACAAGGGTATTAAGGGACGAATCAAACGGTTTATTGATACCATATCCGGCGATAAAAATTTTCATTCCTTAGATCAATACAAGTTCGATAAGGATGGCGATATCAAGAATGAGCTGATCAATCGGGCGACAGGGGAAAAATTGACGATTTCGCCGCGTGCGCTGCTTGAAGGCGATTCCGTTCTTCTTGCGGGGATGTCATTAGGCGGGGGGCTTCTTCAAGCTACGTTAAGCGCGGCCATGGGGGGACTAGGTGGAGGCAAGCTGATTGCGCTTCGCCCCGAAGAGCTCAGCAGCGTGGCGCGAACGCTAGAGCAGCATGTTGGACAATTCCATGATCAGGCGGGCTCGGCAGTTGGCAGTATTACGAAGTTGACTCATACGAGTCAGAGCAAGCGCATCGTATCGATAGCAGAGAACACCACGCAAGAACTTACGCAGATGACGGAATGGTATGCGACTGCAGTGCAGGAGCTTGCAGGCTATATTGATCGCAAGGCCAATGAGTTCAAGGCGGCTGATTTGGCTTAATGAAATGAATGGAAGGTCGAGAAGCAAAGGAGGGAATATGATGAACGACCGTATCCTGGTCGAATTGAATGATTTGCGCCAAGCGCACAAGCAGATTGGTCAGTTAGCAGAACTGCTAGAGCGCAATGAGCAGTATGTTCAGCAGCAGCTTGCGAGGCTTCAGGATTGGGTTGGCATCTCTGCTGATGAGATGAAGCAGCGGTTAAGCAAGTTCCAATCAGAGCTTGTCATGCGAAGGCGCCTCCTGACGGAGCGCCAGCAAGAGCTGCTTCGGTATATTCGGGATATGGAACGTGCGGATCAGTCTGCGGCTTCAGTACGCTGGATGTGAAGGGTTGAAGGAAGCAGCATGATAGATATCGTATGTATGACTACATAAGAAGCAGGTGCATAACAGAATGGAAGTCGATTACGAGAAGTTCGCAGCTCTCATCGAACGTCTAGAAAAGTCCGCGAAGCGCTCTCCGCAAGGATACAAGCTGCGCGTACTTGGATTAACAGTGCTTGGATTCAGCTATATTTATCTCATTTTAGCAATTCTGCTTGGTTTAGTAGGCGGTCTCATCTGGTATTCCATCTCCACTGGACGAGTCAATGCGGGTGAAGTGAAGCTATTCATTATTCTTATTCCGCTTGCGCTTATTATTCTACGTTCATTGTGGGTTCGCTTCGAGCAGCCGGAAGGGCGCGTATTGTTGCGTTCGGAAGTGCCGGAACTGTATGCAGAGGTCGATCGAATGGCGCGTGAATTGAAGGCTCCCCGTGTGGACAGCATCATCGTGGATGAACAATTCAATGCTGCGATGCTGCAGCATCCTCGCTTAGGTATGTTCGGTTGGCACAAAAACATATTGATTGTTGGATTGCCTTACATGATGGCCTCTACGCCAGAAGAGTTCCGTTCGACGATCGCGCATGAGCTTGGGCATTTGTCTGGCGGTGACAGCCGGTTCTCAGGCTGGGTATACCGGGTCGTGAAGACATGGGGAACGATTGTAGGGAAGCTGGAGGAGAAAAATCAGTTCGGTACAGGGTTGTTCAAGAAATTCTTTAACAAGTTCTATCCGTACTACTCCGCATATACATTCGTATTGCGGCGGGCAAACGAATATAGTGCAGACCGCGCCTCTGTGCAGCTGGCTGGCGCGGAGGTAACGGCCTCCTCCTTGTATAAGGTTCATGTGCTGGGCGCTTATTTGTCGGAAGTATTTTGGCCGAATCAGTATCGGGCTGCGCAGCGCGTATCGGAACCTCCTCGTATTTACGTATCGTTGGAACATTTCTTGAAAAAGGACCTTCCAGAACGTACGGTGCGGCAATGGGGACAGGCGGCGCTAGCAGAACGAACGGGGCTCACGGATACGCATCCGTCCTTGTCGGATCGGCTGCAGGCAATTCAGCAGTCTCCTGATGCACCTCATGTTCCTTCTTGGGAACCATTAAGCGGCTCTACGGCGGCAGAATATTTTCTAGGCAGCTTGTACAAATTGTTGCTGGAAGAAGTGGACAATCGTTGGATGATGCAAATTGCAGCAAGCTGGCAGGAGCGATACCATGAGTATGCGCCGGTACGGGCGGAGCATGAAGAGCTGAAGCAAGAGCTTCAGCAGCAAGGCAAGCTGAGCTTCGACCAGGGGTGCCGCTATGCGCATACAACGGAATTGCTGTATGGCGGCGAAGAGGCTCTTCCTCTTCTAGAACGAATTAATGAGGAGTATGTGGATCAGATTGAGCCGCTGCAAGAAGAAGGACGCATCCGCTTGCAGTATTTAGATGAAGGCGGAATCCATCTGCTTGAACGAGTGATGAAGCTGGATATGTTCCGCACGAATCAGATGTGCCGGTGGATCTATAATTATCTGGTTCACATGGGGCGATATGAGGAAGCTGATTCTTATGCGGAACGCGCGATGGAATGGATGGAAGACAACAAGGATGCGATTGAGGAACGTACGCATCTAACCTTTCAAGACAACACCTATATCCATCACGGGCTGAGTGAGCAAGAGCTGGAGGATGCCAGAGAGAAGCTTGCTTCTATCCCCATCATCCAAGAAGCGTATCTGGTTCAGAAGAAATTGGAGCATTTCCCTGATCAATATGGGGTGTACCTGTATGGGGTAGTTGTTGATGTACCGCAGGAGGCTGCTGGCCAAGAGGCAGAGTGGCTCTCCGAATTTACAGACAAATGTGCGGAAGAACTGGATTTACCAGGGGCCTATGTGTACATGATCGATTACGCTACCTATCATGGTGTGATCGAACAGATGAAATCAATTCCTGGGTCGTATATTTATCATGTAAGTCATATAGGCGAGCAAGAAGTCGGTTGATGCTGATTATATCCCTGATATCCTAACAAAGAAAGCAGCTTGCTGAGCAGTCACTCGGCAGGCTGCTTTCCATTATGGAGACTGTGGTACTAACGAGGCTTATCTCTTACACTGGGTTAGCTTCTGCGCTCCCCGCTTGTTGCAAAAATTGCTTGCCATATTCACCATGATCATGCATCGCAGGATGCTCAATTTGAATCGTGGTGTGCTCAATGCCGTACTTCGCCTTAAGCATATGATTGATAGCCAGAATGACGCAGAATGGCTGAATATCCTCACGGATGAAGACATGGGCTGTCAATGAATAGTGATCGGTGGATACCGCCCACAGATGAAGCTCATGGACATCTTCTACTCCTTCCACCTGGTTCATTTCCGCACGTATTTCCTCCAGATCGTATTTGTCAGGGACAGCCTCCATTAATATGAGGATGGATTCGCGAATGATTTTCGCGCCGCCAATGCAAATGATGGCCCCAATCACCATACTGATCAATGGATCCAAGACGTACAGTCCTGTGAAATAGATGAGAATCGCCGATACAATAACGCCTACAGAGCTGAGCAAGTCGCCGATAAAGTGCCACAAGGCACTCTTTACATTCAGGTTGTCCTCTTCCTTCGTGCTATGACTCAATACAAGCGTCAGGACAATGTTTACGATCAAGCCGATCGTAGCGATAATCAGCATTAGCCGCAGATCAACATCTTGCGGATGAACCATCCGCTTAACACCCTCGACAACGATTCCAATTGCAATCACAATCAGAGCCAGACCATTCAGGAAGGATGCAATGATTTCGAAACGGAGGTAGCCAAACGTATATCGCTGGTTGGGTTCCCGGGTTGCCATGTAAATGGCGGTCATACTGAGACCTAACGCGATAACATCCGATATCATATGAGCAGAGTCGGATAAGAGAGCAAGTGAGTTGGACAGAAGCCCGCCCACAATTTCAACAATGGTAAAGAATAAGGTCAAGGCTAATGTAATCCACAATGTACGCTTAGAAGTGACTTGTTCCTTCACATGGTTGAGATGGTGGTAGTCGTGGTGAGTCATAAGGAACCATCCTTTTTTGTTTAAGTGTAAAATTCTCATACAGGAATGAGTATGATGTATTGTATCCATACCTCGCTTATTTCCGCCTATTGCAAATCCAGCATTGTTCACGAGAAGACGAATGCTCCCATACATGTCAAGGATATATTGTGCAGTGGCGGCAATGCTATTCGAATCAGTCACATCGAGCGCTTGAATGTTGATCCGCTCCTTGACGCCCAGTCTTCTGCCTCATGCATTAGGCGGGAGGATTGATGGGGATTGCGCATGGTGGCTACTCTATATGTATGAGTAAATTGCTTGCTTGATAGCGTCGTTCCCCCTGTCTGTTTGACATAGAGGTGAAGCGTGGAGTGGGTATGGTAGTGATATCCATGGTTGGATATGCATGAAGTGCAAGGAGGCATATAGTATGCTGAATATGCAAGAAATCATAAAGTTAGGGGAAAGATGCTGCCTGAGTCTGTACGGCACTTCTTTCCCCCCCTTCGCTGGCTGCTATGAATTTGCTGGTGAGAAGCCTTCCTCTTGCAAGTACTCCTCTGCTTCCTCACGCGTCTCGAATGTCATTTCCAGGCTCTCGCCCGCATAGATGTTCCACAACTCAAAGTCATACTCGAGCCATAGTGTCTCGTTGTTGTCATTGATATAGGGCTCTCTGCTGCTCTCTTCAGCAGTGTCTTCCATCTCGACGTCAGCCTCCTGTGAAGCAGGCGACATGGAATCAATGGAGGCGCGAATGAGCTTGCGAAGCTCCTCTTCCGAGTATTCACGGATGTTGACCATGCCTTTGGCATCTGTATCATAACCCGATACATAGCCGGCATAGACGAATCCGTTGCCGTTCGGATGCAGGTGATAGACGACAATCTTCTTCTCCACAATGCTGTCTTCATAGTGGAAGTTCACCCGTCCCAGTGATACATTATTACGCTCAAGCTCTGGGAACGATTCGATAACCGCTAGTTTCTGTTCAAACGTCAGCATGTTACCTCCTGAATTTATACGATGGAATCGATATTGATGGTCCATTATACCATAGGGACGTTTCCGTGTATAATATGTGGATACCACTGTCGTTCACATACATGAAAATGTTGGCGTAGTCGGTTTTGCTGCAAGTCAGCAGTTAAGGATAGAATGAGCAAGGAGCAGTGTCTTCATGGAACAGAATGGACAGCAGCGAAAGCATATATTTGCTGGTCTTGAGGTGGATATTGTGCTGAAGCAGAATCAGCGTACGGGCAAGACGACAAGAGGTATCGTGAAGGATATTCTGACGAATTCTCCATCTCATCCGCACGGCATCAAGGTACGCCTGCAGGATGGACAAGTAGGCAGAGTGAAGTCGATTTTCCATACATCATCACAAGATAGGGACTAGATTGAATTATACAGAAATGGGGTGGCCTGTCTGACGGGCTTAAATCAACGAGGATTCGCACAATTGGGAGTAACGGAGCAATTGGTGCACACATTGAATCAACATGGAATTGCGGTGCCAACACCGGTTCAGGCTGAGACGATTCCGGTCGTACTGTCGGGAGAAGATGTTGTATCCCAGGCACAGACGGGGACAGGCAAGACGCTGGCCTTCCTGCTGCCAATTATTCAACGCATTGATGCAAGTTCAACACATGTTCAGGCATTGATTGTTGCACCTACACGAGAGCTGGCTCTGCAAATTACGGCAGAAGCGAAGAAGCTTATTGAGGCTTATGAAGGCGTGAACGTGCTTGCTGTATACGGTGGTCAAGATGTAGAACGCCAAATGCGCAAGCTTCAGGGCGGTCGTCAGCTTGTCATCGGAACGCCAGGTCGATTGCTTGATCATCTGAGACGCGGGACAATCTCACTGTCGAAAGTGAAGACATTGGTATTGGATGAGGCGGATCAAATGCTTCATATGGGCTTCTTAGGGGAAGTGGAGGAAATTATTCGCCAGATTCCAACGAATCGCCAGACGCTGCTGTTCTCTGCTACTATGCCAGTAAATGTAAGACGCTTGGCGGAGCGATTTATGCGCAGTCCGATTGATATCCATGTGCAGAGCGAGCGTATTACCGTGAAGAACGTGAAGCAGATTGTCGTGCAAACGACAGATCGTGCCAAGCAGGCGACTCTGTGCAAGCTTATTGATGAGCATCGCCCTTATCAAGCCATTATTTTCTGCCGGACGAAGCGCAGAGCAAGCAAGCTGAATGAAGAATTGCTTGAAATGGGCTATGATTCGGACGAGCTGCATGGCGACTTGTCGCAGTCGAAGCGGGAACAGGTTATGGAACGCTTCCGCAAGGTGAAGATGCAACTGCTTGTCGCGACGGATGTTGCGGCACGAGGGCTGGATGTAGAGGGTATTACACATGTGTTCAACTATGATGTCCCTCAGGATGCAGAGAGCTATATCCACCGCATTGGCCGTACAGGCCGCGCAGGTGCGCAAGGGATTGCGATCACATTCGCATCGCCTAGAGATCGCATGGCTGTTGAGTTGATTGAGCGCGGCATCGGACAGAAGCTGGAGCGTCGCAATCAAGATGGGGAGCAGACTGAGAATGCTGGCGACGTTCGGACTGGTCGTGGCAAGAAGGCAGACAATGAACGCAGTTCCGGACGTGGCGGACGCGGCAATAGTCGTGGAACACGAAGCGGCGCGAAGGATGCACGCGGTCAAGGTGCAGCTCGAGGTGGACGCGGTGCTGCTCGCGGCAAGCAAGGCAGTGATGCGGGTGGCCGTGGCGGACGGCGTGAAGCGAGAAATGAAGGCCATGGCGGACGCAGCAGTGCGCGCGATGGACGAGGCCAGGGCCGTAGTTCCCGGTCGCAGTCAAGCCAAGGCGCTGGTCGCCAAGAGAGCCGCGGCAAGTCTGGCAGCCAATCCGGCGGCCGTTCGAGCCAAGGTGGAGGTCGTTCATCCGGTCGTGGCGGCGGACGTCGTTCTCGATAGAGCATGTTACATTTAAATACAATAATCGTGTAAGGCGGTTATAATAGGAGGGCTGTCTCGAATTGGGCAGCCCTTTTGCCCATGGTGATACAGTTGCTTTTGTTTCAATAGCAGGCTGATTTCGTTATATAGTAAAAAGGACACAAATGTGGAAGTTACTTGGGGCTAAGGTATCTTCATGTCTTGTAATTGTTAGAATTTGAGCCTGTCTCCCTGTAGATATATGATACTATGTTACTAATCACAACATGATTCGGATTGAAACAAGTGATAGGCGGAAAGGTTGAGAGCATCAATGCATCGCATACGAGATCCACTGGCAAGCTTATTTAGTATACCGACTGTGCCTAAACAGAAATGGATAGCCTTGACTATTGGCTTCGTCACGCTGGTTAGCACTCTTGTGGTTATACCGTATGCATCAACGCCGCTATGGGGGGTAACTCCCTTTTTCCCGATCTTTATTGCATGGAACATGTTTGGTGATTTCATGACTTCGCATTTGCTTTATATTCAATATCGTGCAACTGGTTATAAGCCAATCTTGATTTTATCGGGGACGTTTTTTTTTACGGGGCTAATTATGATTCCGCATCTTCTGACTTTCCCAGGCATATTCAGTGATAAGGGGGTTCTGTACGCAGGGACTCGGGCTTCGGTATGGTTCTGGGGATGTTGGCATGCGGGATTTCCAGCAGGGATACTGCTGTATACGTTCAGTATCCAGAAGGAGTCCTATTCGGGATCAGAGCACAAGAATAAGACGGCTGCTTCAACTGTGATGTTTATTGTTGTAGTGCTGGTTGTCGGGATGATTACGTATATATTGGCAGGTCAGCATGAATGGCTGCCTACGCTTATCTCGGATAGCAGCCATGGTCTTCTCCTTTCAACAGGGATAGGCCCTATTGTATGGGTAATTAGTCTTGTGGCTTGTATGTATTTGTATGTGGTAACTCGAGGAAGGAGCCTGCTGCACTTATGGCTTCTTTTGTCTGTTTTCACATTCTTTTTGGATGTGTCGATCACTTTGCTGGCCAACGATAGATACACGCTTGGCTGGTACGCGGCATGCGTGAACTCGTTGCTGTCGGCAACAGTTGTTCTATTTGTCTTCTTTTATCAGATGAATCAGCTCAATGTGAAGCTCCATCATTCTCAAAGGGCGCTCCACAATTCGCAGGAACAAATTGCAATTATTCTTGATAGCATTACCGATGCTTTTCTTGCAGTAGACAAGCAGTGGTGCTATACGTATATGAATAAGGAAGCGGAGAAGTATCTGGGGTTCTCCTTCGAAGTTGTAAAAGGACGGTCCATTTGGGATATTAATCCCCACTTGAAGCAGACCAAGCTGTACGAGGTGTGCCACCAAGTCATGGAGCGGGGAGAACCGGCGGAGATTACGGAGTTTGATCAGCTGCATGGCAGATGGCTGGAGAATCGCGTATTTCCGTCTCGCAATGGGGTGTCGGTGTACTTCCATGATGTAACTGAACGGATTGTAGCGGAAGAGCAGATGAAGGAAGCAAATAAAAAGCTGCAGATGGCGAATCGGCTCCTAACTGATTTCTCCTATACCGATGGGTTGACCGGGGTTTACAATCGCAGATACTTCGATCGGATGATGAATCAGGAATGGGAGCGGGTTAAGAAGCAGAAGAGTCCACTATCACTAATTATGCTCGATGTCGATTATTTCAAAAAATATAACGATACGTATGGTCATCTAGCTGGGGATGAATGCTTGCGACGAGTAGCGCAGGCAGTTCAGAATACGGTTACAACGCCGCTTGCCGTTGTTGCCAGATACGGTGGGGAAGAGTTCGGCGTGATATTGCCAATGACGGATCTTCGTCAGGCTGTGGCCATCGGTGAGCAAATTCGTCTTCATGTAGAGTCGCTTAAAGTACCGCACGCTGGCTCAGAGGTGAGTCTAGTTGTGACCTGCTCGCTTGGTGTTGCATCCTGCAGCATTGAGGATATTCAGGACTCAGAACCGAATACGCTGGTTGCCAAGGCGGATCAGAAGCTGTACCGGGCGAAGCAGTCTGGCCGCAATCGATTAGTAGCAGTGGATTAATGAAGGATAGGGGATTCAGAAGCAGTTGAATCCCTCTATCCTAATTTTTTTATGCATTTACAATGCTGCATAAGCTGGGACGTGATTGCTTATCAGCGTACCTAGCTGCAAGCTTCTTAATGATGAAGTTTCGGAGCTTGATAACTACTTATTTCTCCAAATATGTTGGAGGTGTGACGTCGTTGATGAACAAGATGCCATCATATTGCTCGCTCGGAATGCTGCTTATTGGCGAGATGCCTGTTACGTATGACGTCATTGGCTGCGACATCCATGTAGTGCCTGGAACGGCTGGAGCATGGCTCATATCGATGAACGAGTAAGGCTTGCCGATGCTTGTCATAAGTTCCTCTATAGAATGCGGCATAGGCGGAAGTACGTCATAGATTTCACGTGTGACATGCGCGTTCTGTCCTTTGCCTAGGAATAAGCCCATCACGTATCCTTGGTCTTTATACTTGGTCGTCTGCATAATCTCGCCCATATTGCGAAGCGGCAATGCTATGCCGAACTCTTTGGAATGTGCCTTGCTAATATGTCCGTTGTGTGCCCATACGATGATTTTTTCATTTTTATAGACGTTGTCAGCAAGCCATACTAAGTTATCAGCCATCATCTGGTCGCGATACTCCCACGATTGGATCATGGACATATAATCGAGGTTTTTGCCCTCCATATATAGAGTAGACTTAATTGTCAGTTCCATGTATTCACGAACAATTTGAATTCGGTTGTCGATTGCGCGTTGTACAAGCTGTACGATATGCGGGTTGTCCGGGAACTGCTTGCGCAGCGCCTGTTCACGCTTTGGAATGGTCGCTTTTATTTGCTCATACAGCTTCAAGTAGCTTGGTTTTACCTTCTGATACCCCTCCAGATCCGAGCTCATTTCCCATTCGTCCAGTGCTAGTTCAATCTCCTGGAACTGCTTGGCAAGCTTCGCATCGCCCATCCAATCGGCAGCGAACATGACGCCCTGCGGCTGCATATCGTAGCCGGCCAGCATGAGCGGCTTATCGGTACGCTTCGTATCTTGAATGTATTGATACAGTGGCACGGTCTCTTGTGCTTGCCAGATGCGGAATATGGAATCCTTCATTGTCGCAATCGGCTTTTGCGAGCTTACATTGCCATAAGCGCCGGCTGCATTGCCTAAGTTCGTCTCGAAGGCGATGACATTGAACCCAAGCTCCTGATGCAAATATTGAATGAGACGTGTTTTGGCGGAGTTGTATTGTGCTGCCCCATGCGAACTCTCGCCCAAATAGACGATTCGCTTGTCTTGTAGTAATGGCTTTAAGGCCTCTAAATCGGTAAATTTCTCGGGTGCGATTCGTGCGTCTGATCCAGTCTGTTCAGGATTGATCGAATTAAGCGAGACTGCATTGTCGCTCAGCCAGTTCTTCCAATCTTCACGTGTTTGTGAGCTGGTACGTGCTTGCTCCAACTGACCTTCCTGCTTATCGGATGAAGCCTGAGCATGTATAGGTGCTCCGAAGGAGAGCATTGTGCCAAGTGCGATAACGGAAGCGAGAGCTAGAGATAAGCTTTGGCGTTTCCATGTGCCTTTTTTTGATTTCATCGGATTGTCCTCCAAGTGTTAGGTATCGCAGCTGCGATTCATTGTGTTGCCATCGTTCGCTTGCCGGCTGCGGTTTCATTCAATCTTTTGAAACATCTATCGGTGCTAGCAGCTATTACTTGATCGGTGTTGGCGGCTGTACCTTGTCGATGTAGAGAATCCCGTCGTATTGCTCGCGAGGTACGAATACCTCTGGCAGCAATCCGAAGTACAGTGCGGTACGCGGCTCATCCATCCATGATGTTCCAGAGCCCTTCATTGCATATCGCATATCGACGAAGGAATAGGGCTGATTGGCTGCCTTCATAATGGATTCCATGGAGCTAGGCGGTAGCGGCTGAACCTCAAGAGGGTCTCCCATATTGTCATGTGTTGTTCCGCTTCCTGCATATAGACCGATTGTGTAGCTATAAGGACCGAACATCGATTCCTGCATAAGTTCACCCATGAATCGCCCTGCGACAGGCATGAAGGACTGCTCCATTTTTGATTCAGCTTTGCTGATATGGGCATTGTGTCCCCAGACGATAATCTTCTCCATTGGATAGATTTCAGTTGCCAACCAGAGCAGATTGTCGGCCATCGCCTTATCCCGCCATTCCATCATCTTCGTCGCTACTGCATAGTCGCCAGTCTGCGCGGCGATATTCGCCTTAATCGCCAGCTCGATGTACTCATCTACGACGCGAAGGCGGTCATCCAGCGTTCGGTTCACCATTGCAACGATATGCGGATTATCCGGGTACATGGCCTTCAACTGAGCTTCGTTGGCTGCAACCTTTGTCTTAACGTCTTTGTATAGCTTTTGCAATTCCGGCTTCACTGCGGAGTAAGCAGCAAGGTCTTCGGAATTGGTCCAGCGGAACAGCTTCTTCTCGGTTTCAGCAAATTGTGTTGCCAGCTTTTCATCCTTCAGGATCTCTCCGTTGAGAAATGGTCCCAAGGATTGCATGTCAAATCCAGCAAGCTTAATCGGTGTTTCCGTTGACTGTGAATCCTGGATGTATTGGAACAATGGAGTCGTTTCTTTAGCCCACCATTGTGGAAATACGGATTTCTTCATCAATTGCTCCGCCTCGTTTGTCTTTACATTGCCGAACGCGGTTGCTGTATTACCGAGCGGTGATTCGAAGGCGACGACATTGAACCCAAGCTCCTGATGGAGAAATTGAATTAATCGTGTCTTGGCGGAATTGAATTCGCCTACACCATGAGAGCTTTCGCCCAAGTATACGATGCGTTTATCCGACAAAAGCGGTTTCAGCATGTCCAAGTCTTTGAAACGCTCGCCTGTGACGGCCCCGTCTTTCGTGCTCTCTGGGGTAATGGTATCTAATGTATAAGCATTATTTTTAATCCATTTGTGCCAATCCTCTGTAAATTTTGTTGAAGATGTTCCGGCAATTGTTGTGCTTTGCATGCTAGTTGCTGCTGTTGCGGCTTGACCATGTACAGTTGACTGCCAACTAAGCATTGAGCCTAACGCAATGACGGATGCAAACAATACAGGAATGCTTTTTCGTTTCCAAGTCGTCGAAAATGATTTCATAAAATGATGTCTCCTTACGATTTATAGTGATGAGTATGTAAACTGATATTATTTTCCGGGAAATACCGGTGAATATGATTGTAGCAGGAATAGATTGATTTAAGCCATATGTTTGATGACGTATACGACAAGTATTGATACTCCGCAAGCAAGCAAGAATTGCAGACCCATCTTCGTTATAGTCTTGTTCATAAACTCCCGGGCTCCTCTCGTGTCGTTGATGATCCAAGCATATCCTAAATGGAAGGCAATTGCCGTATATTCTGCTTGAATAGAGCAGCTTCTGGGGTGAATGGAGCGGTTCGGTGGATGAATAGTACTGATGACTCTAAGCGGACATTGTCGGAATGCCCCGGAAAAACGGTGTTTGAAGAATGTGAGGACTCCAATTGTAGACATACTATCCATAAGGGGAGCAGGCAAGCATTGAAGAATCTCTCTCGCAAGGAAGGGAACACTTATATAGATCGTTGTTTCATTTAGTCACAATTGGTAAAGATGGGCCTACTCGGCTTGTGATGAAATTGGTTGATAAGCATAATGTTCGTATTTAGCTGGGTTATCTGGCTAATTTTCTGTGTTATATTGGAATATATGTGACCTAAAAACGAATAAATGTACAAATTTATTGACAAAGAATCGCCTTTCTAATAAGATGCCTAAGTGTTAGTTTTGTTGCTTATGAAAGGAGCAGCTTGATCCAATGGAAAAATGGTTTAAATTGAAAGAAAACGGAACGAACGCGCGCACAGAAGTGACGGCGGGTATTACAACGTTCTTTACGATGGTATATATCGTTGTCGTGAATCCAGCGATATTGTCGAGTGCAGGGGTTCCATTCCAGCAAGTGTTTACCGCAACGGTAATCTCGGCAATTATCGGTACGTTATATATGGCATTGTTCGCGAATCATCCGATTGCTGTAGCGCCAGGGATGGGGATGAATGCGTACTTCGCCTCTGTTGTAGCTTCGCAAGGTGTGAGCTATCAAGTCGTATTCGGAACAGTTTTCTTGGCAGGTATTATCTTCTTGCTCTTAACGTTTACGAAGCTGCGAGAGACGCTCATTGAAGCGATTCCAAGCTCGTTGAAGTTTGGGATTACAGCAGGTATTGGTCTCTTTATCGCGTTTATCGGATTGAAATCATCTGGCATTGTGGTTCCGAACGAGGCAACCATGGTTGCTTTCGGGGATTTGCATCAACCCGTTACGGTATTGACCTTGGCTGGACTGTTCATCACGCTTATCCTGATGGCCCGCAAGGTGCAGGGAGCCTTGTTCATCGGTATGGCTGCTACAGCGATCATCGGTTACTTCATGGGGTTGATGAAGTTCGATGGCTTTGTCGCTCTTCCAACAGCACCAGTACTGTTCGATTTGGACATTATGGGTGTATTCTCTCATGGACTATACACCGTTGTATTTGCCTTTTTGCTCGTAACGATCTTCGATACAACAGGTACGATGATTGGAGTAGCTGAGCAGGCAGGCATTATGAAGAACAATAAGTTCCCGCGTGCGAAGCAGGCATTGATGGCAGATGCGCTTGCGACAACGGCGGGTTCCTTGATGGGGACAACGCCGTCCAGCGCATATATTGAATCATCGGCAGGCGTTGCAGCTGGCGGACGGACAGGACTGACTTCCGCTGTTGTAGCAGGCATGTTCTTTCTGACTCTCTTCTTCTCACCGGTTATTGCAGGGATATCGTCCTTGCCGGCGATTACAGCGCCTGTATTGATTATTGTCGGCTGCTTCATGATGGATGGATTGGCGCGTATTGAATGGAAGCACTTCGATGAAGCCTTCCCAGCATTCGCGATTCTGATCAGCATGCCGCTTACTTCGAGCATTGCTACAGGGATTGCGATCGGATTCATTACGTATCCGCTTATGAAGCTGTTCAGCGGCAAAGGGAAAGAAGTTCATCCGATTCTATATGTATTTGGCGTAATTTTCGCTATTCAAATGGCTTTCTTCCCGGCCCACTAAGGTTGTTGGCAGGAAACCAATATCGTAAGGAAAAGCCTCGGAACTCAGCTCCGGGGCTTTTTTATATTTTTGAATTCGGATCAAACCCCTATTTGTTGTAAGTCGTCTGATAGGCTAGGAGTGGTCGTAGTGGCATAAAGTGTACACGAACTGGGCAATTTATAGGTAATGTGGATGCCCCAATATGATCCAACAAATGAAGAAGTTTCTTTATGAATCCATATCTTGATAATTGTATACTAATAAAGTGTCTTCACACATAATTGTAATATATTTCCACAAGTAGTGAGAGGAGCTTTTGCAACATGAACCGCAACGACGATAACAAAAAGCTTCGATGGTATAACATTGCCTTGATAGCTTTCGTCTCCGTGTGGGGGTTTGGCAACGTTGTTAATAACTATGCAAACCAAGGGTTAACGGTTGTAACATCTTGGATACTTATTATCGCGCTGTATTTCGTGCCTTACGCACTGATGGTTGGACAAATGGGTTCAACATTTAAAAATGATCAAGGCGGCGTTAGTTCCTGGGTAAAAGAAACGATGGGACCTACAGTCGCTTATTTGGCTGCTTGGACGTACTGGGTTGTTCACATCCCATATCTGGCTCAGAAGCCGCAAGGGATCCTGATCGCACTCGGCTGGACAGTAACAGGCAGTGGGAACTTTATTAATCAGTTCTCCACATTGACGCTGCAGCTTATCTGCTTAGCCGTATTTCTCGTATTTCTGTGGGTAGCTTCCCGCGGGCTCAATTCCTTGAAGAAAATCGGTACGATTGCAGGGATGTCCATCTTCATTATGTCGCTTCTGTACATTGTGCTTGCGGTGACAGCACCTGCACTGACGGGCGCGACGATTGCGACGGCAGATATGTCGGTCAGCTCGTTTATTCCGGACTTCAACTTCGCATACTTCACAACATTGTCCATGCTCGTATTTGCCGTAGGTGGAGCGGAGAAAATCTCACCATACGTCAACAATACGAACAATCCTTCGAAGGAATTCCCTCGTGGGATGCTGATTCTGGCGGGGATGGTTGCTGTATGTGCCTTGCTCGGTTCGTTCGCGATGGGCATGATGTTCGATTCGAACAACATTCCAGCAGATTTGAAGATGAACGGACAGTATTATGCGTTCAAGATGCTTGGTGAATATTATGGAATCGGCAATACATTCCTCGTGCTGTATGCGATTGCGAACACACTTGCGCAAATTTCGGCGTTGGCCTTCTCTATCGATGCACCGCTGAAAGTATTGCTGCTTGATGCGGACAAGAAGTTCGTGCCTCAGAAGCTGATGAAGACGAACGAGCGCAACACGCCAGTCAATGGATACATTATGACAGCTGTACTTGTAGGGATTCTGATTGTTATTCCTGCGATCGGAATTGGTAACATGAACTCGCTCTTCAACTGGCTGCTTGATCTGAACTCGATCGTAATGCCGCTTCGTTACCTATGGGTATTTGCAGCCTTCATGGCGCTCATGAAGCTAGGGGACAAGTTCCAATCCGATTATAAATTTGTGAAAAATCGCAAGATTGGCTTCATGATCGGCTTGTGGTGTTTCGTCTTTACGGCATTCGCTTGTATTATGGGGATGTTCCCTAAAGTTGAAGCATTTACGTCAGAATGGTACTTCCAGCTATTGTTGAACGTCATTACGCCATTCATATTGCTTGGTTTAGGCTTGATCTTGCCGATGATCGCAAGGCTGGGCAAGAACAATCGATAAGGTTCGTATTTATGAATAGGATAGGAGCTCAAGCTAAGCTTGGGCTCCTTTTTTGTGTGCTTGCCTAGCAAGCGTGCAACATTACATCTTTCGCAGCAAGTAGGTCTCGATTAGCGCGGCAATGCCAGCGACAGCTAATAATAAGATAAATGGATAGGTGACGGGGGCGTAGAACTGCAGTGCTGTCAGCAAGGTGGCACACCAAATGCCTGTACACCAATGGCAGCTTATTAGTGAGCCCAGCCAATAGCGAAGCCCCTTGCCTCTTGGTTCCGTAATTCGCGACACATTGCCATTCTCATCGGTTACATACGTAACAGACAAAAAAGGCTTGCGCAGCCATTCCATAATGTCGTCATAGACGAGCAGATGGGTCAGGCGAAAGGAAGCCAGCGCTAATATGAACAGCTCAATCCAGGTGATCATCATACATTCTCCTTTCCGCTTGGCAGATGTCGACATGTCCAATCCATCTAGTGAGAGACTGCATATGCTAGAAACGGATATAGGGAATGGAGGTGACAGATGATGTGCTTCTGCAACCAGATGAATAAGGTCAGCAGCCCAATCAAGGTCATTCAGAGTGATGCGAAGCCGCAATCTCCGCAGGGCATCCAGATGACAGCACGGAAAGTTGAAGCGGTATCTGCAATTAAGCCGATTCGATAAGTCATGTAGCTGGTAAGATGTACTCCAACATATGCATTGGTCCACAGCAAGGTGATTTCAGTTCATGGGAAGGCTCCTGCTCCTACCTTAAGGCCTGTTCCGTCATAAGACGGGCAGGCTCTTTTTGTGTGGGGCACATGCAATGCAATTATCAAGGATTTGCTTAGGGAGATTGAGGTTGCAATCTATCTAAGAGGGAACTTATAATTGGGTAGGAATATTTTGGGAGATGGAATTCTGGTGTGTTGTTGAGTGCAAACTACACAATTACATATCAATTAAGAGGGGACAGAACTGCGTGAGGAAAAAATCAATTTGGGTATGGGGAAGTATATTTTTGATTATAATCGGGACAACGATGGCAGTGGTAATATGGGGCAACAAACCAAACAAACAAGCTCTTTCTCCTTCCGTAACGCAAGCACTTCAACCGACTTCAGCAGTAGAGTTAACATCAATTATGGAGAAGCCGATGGGGAAAACGCCAGCACAAAAGCAAGACGAAAGGATGAAGTGGGTAGATGAAGCTTTTATCCAAGCGTTAAGGCCGACTGTAGAAAAAATTGCTGGGAAGTCAGTTACTTTCTCAAAACCTTACTTGGACGGTAAAGAAATCGTCATACCTTGGGAGGATGGAAACTGTTCGGTGGAATTGATTACATCCACATCAGGAATTTTTAGATTTACCATCCCATTTAACAATTGGGAGAAGTCGAAAAAAGAAAAAGCAGTAAGCGCGCTTCGAACGGTAGTGGGAGATGCGAATATTGAAATTGAACAAGCAAGAATCACTCGAGTATCTAATTTGAAAGAAATAGATAACAAAAAGGAAATTTATTACGTAGCGGGGCAAGGATTCAATGTGAGTTGGGAATCTGATGAGGACAAGTCTCCAAGTGTCGAAGTGATATATGAACTAGAGGATGCTGATCAAAATGCTGTACATGCAGCAAAACAAGCACTGGAGAAGGAAATGGGCAAAAAAGTTGATTTGGTTGGGCGTGCAGTTCGATTTAAAGACTCCAAGAATAACATATGGGCCTTTGCTTCAACTCAAAAGCAAGTAGTAACAGTGTACGCAGAGACATATAAAATTGAGAAAATCACAAATGGTAAACGCAAATAATATAGCAGACACACTTCTTATCATACGGAGTGTGTTTTCTTTGTTTTTTCTGTGTGAAAAAGAGGGTGTGCGTCCTTGCTTGTTGTCAAAAAGGTAGGGTATAATAATGACATTAACTAAGAAAACTACTTTTGTTTTTATAGTTTTATGTCGGCGTGAATGGAGGGAATTTCATGCGCGAACGGATTATGAAGGCATTTATAGAGGAGTTGCAAGACAAAGGGATCAAATTCACGATGGATGATTTGGCGCGTCGACTTGGGATGAGCAAGCGCACCTTGTATGAGCATTTCTCCTCAAAAGCGGAACTGCTAGATACGATCATAGAACAGACGATGCACGAAAGTGATGCGAAGACTGAAGAAATCATGAAGAATGACACCTTGTCGCTTCTGGATAAATTGAAAGCGGTAATGACCGTGCTTCCGAATCACTTTGAGCTGTATGACAACCGAATCTTGGAGCAAATGAAGCGCGTATACCCTGAGCAGTGGTCAAAGATTGATAAGGCTCTCCGGGATGATTGGGAGATGCTGCGAATCTTGCTGGAGCAGGGGATGGAGGAAGGCATCATATTAAGGCATAATGCGGCCTTTATCGTGAAGGTAATTACGGATGCGTTCAATTCAACCTTGGATCAGCGATTTTTTGCTAAGCAGAACATTTCGCTGCCGGATGCATTAAAGTCGATTGCAGATATTATGCTGTATGGGCTTGTTGCTAGAGATCAATCTGAGGAACAAAGATAATCCATGCAAGGGGATTTATCTTATCGCTAATGCAAGGCTCATGCTTCACACTGGGGACATGAGGTCGTTCATATTGGAATCATCAGGTTATATCGACTGAACCATTAGGCTCAGTCTTTTGCCTAAGAAAACTTATAAAAACAAATTAGTTTTAGGAGTGGGATTATGTCTTTCATGAGGCAGATTAGTCGCGCACAGTGGATTGGCCTCGTGCTCGTTATCGGTATTTTATTTATTGACATGTTGTTGTACAGTTTGTTCATTCCAGTCGTGCCGTATTTTACAACCGAGTATGCGATGTCTTCGACCACACTTGGTATTCTGTTCGGCAGTTATGCAGCAGCTCTGTTCATTACCACGCCTTTTTTCGGGCGGGTTGCAGATAAATTTGGCAGACGCAAGACGATCTTAACGGGTCTTGTGTTCATGATGATATCTACCATGCTGTTCGTATTCTCGCAAACGACGGCAATGCTCATTACGGCTCGCTTCCTGCAAGGCTTGGCTGCGGCTGCGTCATGGACAGCAGCAATGGCGCTGCTGGCTGATCTGTTCTCTGGGCCGGTACGCGGAGCGGCAATGGGCTTCGCCATGACAGGGATATCATCGGGCTCCCTGCTCGGAGCTCCAATTGGAGGCTGGTTATTTGAGATTGGCGATCACCATACGCCATTCTGGTTCGCAGCAGCATTGACGGCAGTTATTTCGATCATTGTCGTGTTTGCACTGCGCGAACCTGTCAGAGAGGAGCGTCAGGCCGAAGGAGGAGGCACGTTCTCCCTGCTGCGGCATCGGACGATTCTATTCGTTGCTTCGATTATCCTGCTCGCTGAGACGACATTGACGATGCTGGAGCCGCTCCTTCCGGTCTATGTTACTGAGCAATTCCAGATGTCTCCGCTTGCGCTTGGCATGCTGTTCGGTGTCATGACACTAAGCTATGGAATGATCGCTCCAATAGCGGGAACACTTACAGCCAAGCATAATCCTTTCCGACTCATGCTGATCGGGCTTGTTGGTTTGGCGCTTACGTTGCCATTGATCGCATTTGCAGGCAATGTGACTCTATTGATGTTGGCGGGCTGCTTGGTAGGGGCAGCAGTAGGATTTACGCTGTCGCCGACATTGCCAACATTAGGTGCCATCGTGGATGGCGATTCATCGGGCGGTGATTATGGGGTGGCATACGCCCTATTCAATATGATTCATGCAGCGGGGATGATGCTTGGACCAATCGCTGGAGGAGTGTTGACGGATGCGCTGCCAGTGTCGTCCTCGCTCATTGTCATCAGCGTGATCATTGTATCAGCCGTGTTCGGCTTGAGCTTGCTGAAGCGTCGCCATAAGCAGACCTTCTCCATAAGCATGAACGGAGTAGAACCAGCGCAGAAGCTGAAGGCTAACGGCAAGAGTGTGTATAATAATTGATGATCGGAATCAATGAAGTGTAATTTCGATAATCTTGATGTAGGGAAGCTGTCTCGTCTATGATGGATGAGACAGCTTTTTTATCGTATGGAGGATGGAAATGAGCGGGAATCATTTACCGATAGATGATGTATTGCCAGAATTGAAATCGGCGCTGAGCAGCCATACAGGGGCGGTATTGGTAGCTGAGCCAGGTGCGGGGAAGACGACCCGTGTACCGCTGTCGCTGCTGGATGAGTCATGGCTCCAAGGACTGCGGATTCTCATGCTGGAGCCGCGGCGTATTGCAGCGCGTTCTGCTGCACGCTACATGGCTCGTGCACTGGGTGAGCAGGCCGGTGAGACAGTAGGATATCGCGTACGTTTGGATACGTGCATAAGTGAAAAGACGCGCATTGAGGTCATTACGGAGGGAATTCTGACGCGCATGCTCCAAGAGGATCCTTCCTTGGAAGGGGTAGGACTCGTCATATTCGATGAGTTCCATGAGCGGCATTTGCATGCAGATGTCGGCTTGGCCCTCACCGCCGAATCACAATCTGTCTTGCGCGAGGATCTCCGTATCCTCGTGATGTCGGCGACGCTTGAGGCAGAAACAGTCGCGGCCATGCTGGGAGGAGCGCCAATAGTGGTCAGCAAGGGTCGCAGGTATTCGGTCGAGACGATATATGCTGAACGGCGTGAAGATACTCTACTTGAGCCGCGTATTGTAAGGACGATTATGCTGGCGCTTCATCGTCATGAAGGAGACATCATGGTATTCCTTCCTGGAGCGGGGGAGATTCGGCGCGTGCAGACTGCTCTGGAGCAGGAGTTGACGAAGAACGGGTGGATTGAACGTGCATATATTGCCCCGTTATATGGACAGCTGTCAGCGGCTGCACAGGATGCTGCGATTAGCCCCTCAACGAATGGGATGCGCAAGATCGTGCTGGCTACTGCCATAGCAGAGACGAGTCTAACTGTGGAAGGAGTCCGGATCGTGATCGACAGCGGCCAGATGCGTGTGCCGCGCTTCTCTCCACGGACAGGCCTTACGCGGCTGGAGACGGTTCCGGTGTCACGTGCCTCAGCCGATCAGCGCCGCGGTCGTGCGGGTCGTCTTGGGCCTGGGGTCTGTTACCGATTGTGGACGAGAGAAGAAGAGAGACAGCTCCCTGCACATCATGTGCCGGAGATACTTGCGGCTGATCTCGCCTCGTTAGCATTGGAGCTGGCTGCATGGGGGACGGAGGCATCTGATCTGAAGTGGCTGACTCCGCCGCCTCCTGCAGCACTGCAACAAGCGGAAGAACTGCTCGTTCAGCTCGGAGCGCTGTCCGAGTCTGGCACACTGACTTCGCATGGTCGTACGCTGGCCAAGTTGGGGCTTCATCCTCGCTTCGCACATATGATCGTGAAGGGGATGGAGCTTGGACTGGGAGAAGCAGCATGTACGCTTGCTGCGCTGCTGGAGGAGCGGGATGTCATTCGCCATAGTGGTAGCAGTGCTAACTCAAGGGGGGGATTCGGGCAAGCGGGACAGACACCTGCAGCGTTGAACCCCGATTTAGGGCTGCGCTTGGAACTGTTGACGCTAGGAACACATTCACCATCACGTCATTCTCGTCAAGGGGATGTCGATGAGAGTGTGCTGCGACGGATTCGTGAGCAGGCGAAGCAGTACAGGCCGGCCTTCCGTATGGGACAGGATGATAAGCAACAAGTACAGCGCAATGCGGATTTGGCCGACGAGGATGCATGGAGCTTGCTTGCTGCCTTCGCTTATCCGGATCGGATTGCCGAGCGTCGTTCAGATGGGCGCTACTTGCTGCGCAATGGACGCGGCGCGGCCTTTACCCAAGCTGCTGCAAGCGGAACCCTGCTGGCACAGTCGCCTTATATTGTGGCGGTACAGCTTGACGATGCTGGCACCGATGGTCGGATTGTGCTTGCAGTGTCACTTGGCAGGGCGGTGCTGGAGCGTTACTTCGCGAGCGAGTTTACACGGGAAGACCTGATTGCTTGGGATCGGACGACCCAGTCGGTTCGAGCTCGGGAACGCGTTCGTCTAGGGGCGCTCACGCTTAAGGATATGCCGCACAGCGCACCTGATGCAGATGCGATGCAGCATGCCTTGCTGGAAGGCATCGTCCAAGAGGGGCTTGCCCTCCTGCCATGGACGAAGCCGGCGCGCCAGTGGCAGGCGAGGCTCCAATTCATGCACCGGCACCTGCCTGAGGAATGGCCGGATGCCAGTGAAGAAGCCTTCTTAGCCACCTTGGAGGAGTGGCTTGGCCCGCATATATATGGTATGCGCAGCCGTGATGATCTTGGCAAGCTTAGCCTTACGACGGTCTTCGAGTCGATGCTGACGTGGGAACAGCGCCAGCAGCTTGATAAGGAGGCGCCGACACATATTGCAGTGCCCAGCGGTTCGCGCATTGCGGTCGATTATCAGGATCCTGATCGTCCGCTGCTGGCTGTACGGCTGCAGGAAGTATTCGGCCTGCATGATACGCCGCGCATTGCGGGCGGACGAGTGGCACTGACGATGCACTTGCTCTCGCCAGCACAGAGGCCTGTACAGGTAACGCAGGATTTGGCCAGCTTTTGGGCGGCGACTTATTTTGACGTGAAGAAGGATTTGAAGGGGCGCTATCCCAAACATTATTGGCCGGATAATCCCCTGGAGGCGATTGCAACCCGGCGCACCAGACCGGCTCCAGATAAGATATAGACTTGGGCATGCAATGTTAAGATCCCTCGCTGGCTATTGGTATGTGAATGTAAAATTCGATATAATAGATCATACAGGAAATGACCAGCGGGTCTAATGAATAGTGAGTAGTAATAACGATAACTATAGGCTTGTACTTAGTGGAGGTGATGTTGCATGTCACATGCACTCGTGTCATCACAGTTGATGTCACTGATTGTGTCCTTGTGTGCGGGGACGGGGGTAATCGTACTGCGTCTGCGTGCGGCGAACAAGCCGACCTCAATGAAGAAGATAATCATGCCTCCTATCGGTATGGCAACTGGATTCGGTATGTTCATCGTCCCTGCGATGCGTATTCCGTGGCTATGGGCGATTGGAGCTTTCCTCGCAGGGGCATTGATCTTCGCCTATCCGCTTATTCGCACATCCCGGTTCGAACGAATAGGCGAGGAAGTATATTTGAAGCGATCGAATATGTTCATTGTCGTCATTGTTGGATTGCTCGTACTGCGGCTCATTCTGCACGATGTTGTGGAGCAGTATGTGTCGATCTCACAGAGTGCGTCCATGTTCTTCATCCTGGCATTCGGCATGCTGCTGCCATGGCGCTTGGCTATGATGATGCAGTATAAGAAGCTGATGGCAGAAAGAGTGGAGCAGTAACAATTGTTGAGAGGTTAAGGTAAATAAGAAGCTGTACCCGCCTTCATTGTAAGGTTGGGTGCAGCTTTTTTGCATTGTGTTAGAAGGACGGAGGGTTGCTGGATTTGAATACCTGTCCATGAGAACGTGACGGGTGTCATTGTCCTGTTGTGTGCTGAGCGTCATCATGGAAGGACTAGAAGCACGTGTGCTAACAGGAAAAAGGATGGGATTACGACATGGCACAACAAGACTCACAACATACTTCTCGGCAAGCTTCCTCATCTAACAGGCAGCAGCCTTATCAGGGTGCGGCTTGCGCGAAACAAGAGCCGAATTCAGAAAACAATGAGGGCGCCTCTACCTGTTCACAAGGCGCTTCGACTTCAACCACTCATTGCAATAGCCAATATGCAGCTGACAAGGCTTCTTCTAGTCAGCCAATGGTGACTTGGCGTCCTTCACGGTTCAATGCGCAGACTAAGGTTGATGATGGAGGGCTCGTACTATATAACAGCTATTCTGGAGCAATTGCTTCGTTCTCTGCGGAAGAACAGACACGAGTGCTGTCTTGGCTGCGGCCGGGACAGGCTGAGGTGGAACCGAACAATGCCGTCTATCGCGATTTATGGGGGCATGGCTTCCTTGTTCCGGCTGACACGGACGAGATGCGGCGCGCACAGTTCCTTCATCAGGCGATGCACCAGCTTGATGCGATGCATTTGGTGCTGCTCGTAACAGAAGCGTGCAACTTCCGCTGCAACTACTGTTACGAATACTTCCCACGGGGCAATATGCGGGACGAGGTCGTAGAGGGGTTAATTGCCTATATGGAGCAGCGGGCCAAGACGCTCAACTTCTTGACCATCAGCTGGCATGGAGGAGAGCCGCTGCTTGCTCCGCATGTGATCGAGCAGCTGTCGAGCGCGTTCATCGATGTTTGCGACAAATACGATGTCGCTTATCAAGCGGAAATATCCACGAATGGATATTACTTAACACGGGAGCTGTTCGAACAACTGCTAAATTTACATATTGATCGGTATATGGTTACGATTGATGGCCCTGCTGAAGTGCACAATGCGCGAAGAGGATTATTTGGGGGCGGAGATACCTACGAGCGCATCATTACGAATTTGCTCTCGCTTAAGCAGGTGAAGCGCCCATTCGAGATTAATATTCGCGTGAACTTTGACAACAGCAATCTGGATGCGGTTCATGCATTCATCCCTATGCTGCATGACTTGTTCGGCGATGACAAGCGGTTCTCATTCTACTTTCGTCCAGTCGGCTGCATGGGGGGAGAGAATGATCTGACGCTCCCGGTATGTGATGCCCGCACCAAGGATAAGGAGATATGGGCATTGAATGAAGGATGGCTCCAGGCAGGCTTGCAAGTAAGCTCCTTCATTAAGGACATATTGCTGCCGACAGGGGCGGTCTGCTATGCGGCGAAGCCGAACTCGATGATTGTCGGATCAGATGGCAATCTGTATAAGTGTTCGGTTGCGCTTGAACAAGCGAACAATCAACTGGGGCGTATTCATAAGGATGGGACACTAGAGCTCGATATGGACAAAATGGCCGTCTGGACCACTTCCGGTGAAGAAACAGATGAGAACTGTCATTCCTGCTTCGTCCGCCCAGCCTGTCAGGGCAACCGCTGCCCCTTATATCGGATGCGGTCGGGCGAGCGGCCATGCTCCTATGAGAAGCGGCAGATTAAGCAGGTGCTGCGTACGATTTGGCTTCAATCTGTGGAGCACTTGTCAGCTATTCAGTAACTATAACGATCTAGGCCTTGTCATTCTGACAGCGGGTCTTCCATATGCTGAACATCCATTGATCGCAAGGAGGTGAGTAAGAAAGTGAAAGTGATTCGTCCAGCAGCGAAGCCAACATCCATCAAGACAGGACGCTTGTCCAAGTCTGTACCTGGGAGCTTGAGCTAATCCATATCCATAAATCTAAGCTAATGTTTGTCACAGCAGAAATGCTGCGATTGTATGTAACGCTAAAAGCCTGGGAACCCCACTCCCAGGCTTTTCTCTATTTCCCTGCAACAAGAGTTAACCGCAACAAGGAATGATAGGATAGACATCTCAACATTCCGGTTACGTTACGCCGTTCCCCACACAACACCAAGCTCTTTCAGATATTGGCGGTAGGCGATGCTGACACGGTCGCATTTCAGTGACAGCTCGACTTGCAAATCAAGCGGCAGATCCTCTGGTTTCTGATTTTCTACGATTGGCTTGTCCTGCGCGAAAATCATGTCTTGGAACTTTACGATATCTTCGTCCGATAGGCCTGGATCATAATTGAAGGACAGAACCCCGTAAGCCACAGAGGTCGTTGCATCCTTCGGCTGCACCGTAAGCAGAATGGACATGAGATGACGCGTCTCCTTATCCCGCTTCGTGAACTTCACTGTAAGCGGACGGGCAATCTCGTACGTATAATAGACATTCTTCGCTTGACCGGAACCGTCTGGATCGGGCTGAAATACTTCAATTTCCTCGGAACGGATGCCCTCCGGTACACGATGAACCCGGTAATTCCCAATCTCTGTGTGCGTTTCTACGCCTAAGTAGCCCTCATGGACGACAGCGAGATGACCCACATCTAGGAAGTTCTCTACAATGCGCGGCGGCTTGGCTTCTACGGATTGCGGCCCCCATATTACATTGCGCCAGCCCTCGGCACCGAACTCTTCAAATGGGAACCATGGTGTATCCGTGTTCCCGAGATTGACCCATATAAGACCATAACGCTCCTCACAACCGTACGTAATCGCATGCGCCTTCTTCGGAATGGCTTGATCCGTTGGCAGCTGTGGAATGCGTGAACAAGCGCCGGAGCCCTCGAACTCCCATGCATGATACGGACAGACAAGCTTCCCATCCTTCACGCAGCCTAGCGACAGTGCAGCCCCGCGATGCACACACAAATCTTTGAACGCATGCACGCCTTCTTCTGTCCGAAAAATGACGACACGTTCTCCCATTATTAGCACCTGCAGCGGCTTCTCCTGCACATCCTGTGCACGGCAAGCAACAATCCATTCATTACGCAATACGGCATCATTTACGATCATGATGTAGACAGTCTCCTTTTTAATGATCCGGGTATCCATAGCTGAATCCGAATGTAATGTTCTTAATCTATTGGGTGTAATACATGAAATCTTCGTATTATTGCTTCTTATACTATTATTTTAGGAAATATATCGGAGGGAGTCAACATAAAACACGAACAATAAATAAAAATAAATAATAAACATTCGTAATTTGTCTATACAAAACGAAATGTTCCCTCTATAATCAGGGTGTGATCAAAATCATAACGAACGTTACAGCATACGTGGGGGGAAACGAGCACACATGGAACAATCAGCGAAGTCGAACACGCTTGTCGTTGGGGTAGATGATAAGATTGGCGCCGGGAAGGCCTTTCTATTGGGACTCCAGCACGTGTTGGCTATGGATTTGTACATCGCACCGATCATTATTGCAGGCTTGCTGTCACTGAATGCAACAGACACATCATTCTTTATTCAAATGTGCTTTATCGGAACAGGATTTGCGACCTTAATCCAAACGGGCTTCGGCTTGCGACTGCCAGTCGTGCAGGGGCCGTCCTATGTGCCTATTGGCGCAATGGGGGCGATTGGAAGCAAGCTTGGATTAGGGGCCATGACAGGGAGCTTAATACCGGGGGCATTGCTCATGATGCTGCTCGGCATGCCGATGAAATGGTTCGCGAAGGCTGTACGCCGTATGATTCCGCCGCTGGTAGGGGGAACCGTAATACTAATTGTCGGTATTTCCTTGATGCCAACGGGAATGAACAATATCTATCGTGCAGAAGGAGACTTGTGGACGAATATTCTCATCGCTGCTGTATCGGCGGGGATTCTTATTGTTTGTATGCTTCTTGTGCGCCAGTCGAAGAAGCTGGGTACGGTATCGCGTCTTATTTCGGTCATTGTGGCTATTGTCGCGGGTACGCTGTTTGCATCCATGTTTGGCAAGGTTGATTTCTCACGGGTAGCAGAGGCTGACGCATTTTCGATTCCTAGCTTTTTCCCATTCGGTGCGCCTGAATTCAATCTCAGTGCGATTATGACGATGATGTTCGTCTACTTCATCATTCTGATTGAAACAACAGGAACGTGGTTTGTTATTTCTTCCATTACAGGCAAGGAGCTCACGGATGAGCGCTTGAACCGTGCAGCGGCTGGGGAAGGGCTAGGCTGCTTCGTTGGGGCATTGTTCGGTGGAACGCCAATGACAGGCTATTCTTCCAATGCAGGACTGATCGCGGTTACAGGCGTAGGAAGCCGGATGGCAATTATGGCAGGCGGCGGTATCTTGATAGCGCTGGGTCTGATGCCGAAGCTGTCTGCAGCGATTACGTGCATTCCAGAGCCGGTTATTAACGGCATATTCGGTGTTGTCTGTGTAGCCATTGTCGTGAATGGATTGAAGGTCATTCAATTCGTTGACTTGGATGAGCGTGCAATGATGATTATCGGCGTGCCAATCCTGCTTACGATGGCTGTAACTGTACTTCCTGAGGGCGCCTTGACGGGGCTGCCTGATTTCGCGGTATACGTATTGTCCTCCGGTATTACTGTCGGGGCGCTGGCGGCATTGATTCTGAATTTGGTCATCCCAAGCGGCAAAAAGAAGGGTGTGGCGGAATCCACTGTGGTGGGTTCTGGCGGGGAACAGACGGCCTAGTAGAACCTTGTGTGCTTATGGTTCAATCTGAAGTACGTCTGGCGTAATTCGATAGTAGTCATATATACAGAGAAATAAAGAAGGCAGCAAGCGATGCTTGCTGCCTTTTGCTGTGTTATTCTATCCGATCATGATCTTGCCCTCTGGGTAACGATACAGAGACTGTTCCTTGCGGTTGCCGAGCGCATAGGCGAGTGTCATTGGACCAATCCGGCCGATGAACATGGTGGCACAGATGACGAACTTGCCGAATGCCGACATTTCAGGTGTAAGCCCCATAGACAACCCTACGGTTGCTACAGCGGACACTGTCTCGAAGAGCAAGGTAATAAACGGCTGATCTTCCGTTATCGCCAGCAGCATGGATACACCGAGTACCATGAAGATGGCAAGGAAGATAATCGTCAACGCCTTGATGATCTGATCCTTAGCAAGCCGATGACGGAACAGCACCGCATCCTCGCGTCCGCGCAGCATCGCATATACGGCGGCCAAGAGGATAGCGAACGTCGTCGTCTTAATTCCGCCGCCTGCAGAGCCTGGAGAGGCGCCGATGAACATAAGAATAATAAGACCGAACTGTGTGACCTGCTTCATATGAGACACATCTACCGTTGTCGTTCCCGATGAACGAGCGGAGATGGACTGGAAGAAGGAAGCGTATATTTTGCCGTCCCAATTGAGCGATCCTAGCGTGTATGCATTTTGGAACTCGAAGATGAAGATGAAGATAGCTCCTGCGACGACCAGAATACCGGTCATGGACAATACCACCTTCGAGTGCAGCGTCAAACGTCGCGATTTTGGAAATTCATACAATTCTGCAAGTACGATGAAGCCAAGTCCGCCAGATAGCACGAGGAAGGTGGCAACTACATTCGTTACGAAATCATCAACATGCAATTGGAAGCTGGAACCGAACAGATCGAATCCCCCGTTGTTGAACAGGGAGATCGAATGGAAAAGTCCGTAATAGAAGGATTGCAGCAGCGGCATGTCGAATGCCCAGCGCAATGTCAGTATAATGGTTCCCGTTCCCTGGATGATAAAAACAAATATAATTACGCGGCGAATGGTCCGTACAATGCCTTCCATGCTATTTGCGTTGATCGACTCCTGCAAAATAAGTCGTTCCCGCAAGGAAATGCGCTTGCCGAGCATGAGATAGAAGAGCAGGGCCACGGACATGAAGCCGATGCCGCCGATTTGTACGAGTGAAATAATTACGCCTTGTCCAAATGCAGAGTAGGTTGTCCCAATATCAACAACAACCAGACCGGTTACGCATACCGCCGAAGTAGCGGTGAACAAGGCATCAATGAAGGAAAGGGAGTGTCCAGCTGCCAATGATATCGGCAGCATCAAGATGCATGTCCCGATTGTTATAATGGACAAAAAACCAAGAACCAGCACACGGGCAGGCGTCCAATGCATCGTCCGTTTTCTCCATGAAGTCATGTGAACGTCTCCTTTAGCCATAAATAAGTAGTGAGGAAGGATCGAATCCTGTAACAATATCTTGCGTACGTTGGATCATCATTCGAGTCGATCATTTTCCAAAACGTTCACTAGTATATCGTTCCCCAGAGTGGATGTAAATGGTCGATTTTCATTTACGAACATTTTCCTATTTTATAAAGAGCATTGCAAGGGCAGTTGAGCAGTCGGCTAAGTGAGTTCAAAAGGGCTTGAGATGTGATAGAGCTGAATGGGAGAGTGAAGAGAAGGTGACGCTGTGGAGAAGCGCTGGGAGAGTGCTTACCGAGTCAAAGGGATATGAGTAAACGGGTTGCATTCGGACTGACGCTTCAAATCGAGCTGCTTGAGTTATGAGCTTGTACTGAAGTGTGGAGCGTTGTTCGAATGTTATCTTATGTGCTTAGATGATGGGATGGCATGCTGTCGAGATTTTGAGGAGAGTAGGGTGTCGTTCACGACACCCATAACTTGCCATATACTTTCCAGTTTACGAATCCGCGGCTAATCCAATATGTCGATACATGAAGCACGATAAATGCGATAAGCAATGTTGGTTGAATAATTGCAAATGCAGCCCATAATATGACTAAAATCCATGGAGACAGCTTCTGCAGCATCTGCGCAGGCCACCATACGAAGCGGAACCAAGGGTGAGATTTCTGCAGAGCATCCATATATTCTACTCTTACCTGATTATCTTCAGGATTGAGACGTATGGCATCTTGCATGAATTGCATGGCGCGTTCGGGCTCACCGCGCTGATCCGCTGCCCAAGCAAGCTGCATAAGCGTGTAGGAATGTCTTTCCTGCCATGCTAATGCATTGCGTTCTGCTTCGCGGGATTCTGGATAACGCTTTAATTGCGCCAGCACATAGCTATAGGTAGCGTAAGCAATCCCGGCAGGCTCAATGTCAATGCTGCGTTCCAGCGACAGGAGCGCTTGATCCAGCGCGCCTTTGCGCAGCTGGTACTGTGCAAGCAGCAGATGAGGCGTAGGATCTTCCTCGGTTACCGCAGCAAGCTGCCTCGCAGCAGTCTCGAAGGCTGGCCATTCTTGACGCTCGTAATAGATGGACATGCGCACGCGCCAGGCGTCAGGCAGTCTTGTATCGCGTTTCAACGCTTCAGAGGCCCAATAGAGCGCTTGATCGGGTGCGACAGGCTTATGGACGACTGCTGTCAGCGCCATGACGGTCGGGTGCTCTGGATACTGCTGCTGCAGACGCATCGCTTCCTCCAATGCTTCTTTGTATCTCTGCTTCTGATATAATTCATTCACGTGATGAATCGCCTCTTGGAGACGGACTCTAGCCTCTACTTCCTCAGCTGTGGCTTGCTCTTCAGCGGTCTCACTCGGCTGTTCATTCACCGTGGCTTGTTCTCGTTCCTCATTGTCTACTTGTGGCATCCTCCATCACCTCCTTGATGTACTCCATTGTTGTCTGTATTGTATTGCAAATCCATGATTGTTGAAATGATGGATTGACGTGTATACCTTATCAGTCCTCATCGTTAAGTGTCCGGTTTCGGGTTCATTCCTTCACTTATCTATGGGAGGACATTATCTCTTAGACTGCAATGAATGGTAATAACCCCTCAAGTGAAGTTGACAATATTGTAGACCTACATCGCGTCTGGGGCAAGGGGAAGCGGGCTTCCATTTTCTAATAATATTTAATTCGATATGCTGCAGGGGAAGGTTCAAGGGTGAATTTGCACGAATCGCCGATGCTACCCAGCACCTGTTCGATCAAGTGCCGGATAACATCGGGACATAAGAGGTGTGTTGCTCATTGGAGCTGACAACGACATGCTACGATATTTCTTTTGCCCATTGATGGAGCGTGTTGTCGCTTGGCAGCATCCAAGTCAGGAGGCCGATTAAGGGGAGGAATCCACACACGATCATTACAGCTTCAATCCCCCATGTATCAATGAAATAACCAAGTGCCAATGCGCCAATCCCGCCCATTCCGAAGGCAAATCCCGTAATTAGCCCCGATACGGTTCCGATGTTGCCGGGATGCAGCAGCTGCGCGTATATGACGGTAACGGAGAAGCTGGATAGGAGGATGAATCCTGTAATCGCGAGCACAACACCGGCCCAGAACAGCGGCAGATAAGGCAGTACAAGGGCAAGGGGAGCTGTGCCGAGCATCGATGCCAGAATGAGATTGCGTCTTCCAAAACGATCAGCAAGCGGGCCACCGAAGAATGTTCCCACTGCCCCTGCTCCGAGGAATAAGAAAATATAAATTTGCGCATCATCGAGCGTCAAATGATAGGCTTCCATCAAGTAAAACGAATAATAGCTGCCAATGGCGGCAGTGTACCAAGAACGCGCGAAGACGAGTACAACTAAAATAATCGTAGCGGATTGAATACGGCTGCGCTTCGATGGATCCATCGTGCGTGCCTGGTGCCGCTTCTTGAATGCATAGCCGCTATCGAGCATCGCTCGATACCAGCGTGCAATATAGGTTTGTACCGCGATACCTGCCCCTGCAACGAATGTAAATACGAGCGCGCCTGATTGCCCGAAGGGGATGAATATCCACTTGGTCAGCATCGGTGCAAGGGATTGCCCTGCATTGCCGCCAACTTGGAAGATGGATTGGGCCAGCCCTTTGCGGGCGCCGGCAGCCATATGGGCTACTCTCATCCCTTCTGGATGGAAGGCGGCTGATCCGAAGCCGACGAGCACAACGGCAAGCAGCACCAGAATATAATTCGGTGCATAGGCAAGCAGCAATACACCAGCGAAGGTGAAGCACATGCCAATTGGGAGCAGTGCAGGTGTTGGTCTGCGATCCGCAGCATACCCAACCACAGGCTGAAGCAGGGAGGCAGTCACGTTAATCGCAAAGGAGATCCAACCGATCTGGGCGTATGTAAGATTCATCGATGACTTGAGGATAGGGAAGATTGCTGGAATAACAGCCTGAATCGAATCATTGAACAAGTGAACGAAGCTGATCGCAAGTAGAATGCGGAATATGGTGTCCGCTTGAAGATGTGCTTTTGGCTCCAAGCTTGGGGACTCCGTTCGTGACGGCGAATGTCCCTGCGAGGATGCTGCAATAGATGATGAAGATGATTTGTTGTCCATGGAAGAACTCCTTTCCTAAGGCGAATCCATAGCAGAGCAGTGATCGACATTGGAAATCAGGCGAAAGAGCTGCCTTGTCGGCTCAGCCGGTGGTTCATAATTCTAATGAGATGAAGTTTCAAAGGTGAGAGGAAATCTATTTCTAAGGTGAACGATTGTCATAAGGATGGAATGATGTAACGATAATCGTTTTTGATCATTGTTGCAATATAGAAAATGGCCCTGATCTTGGAGAAAATTAGAAAATATCTCGCAAGACAGGGCCATATCTTAGATTTTCACAATCAGAACAGTAGATGTGCAGCGATTGCGATAATCGGCAGTGTAATTAAGGTGCGGAGCAGGAAAATAATAAATAGATCCTTCATATTAACAGGCAGCTTGGAGCCTAACAGCAATCCACCTACCTCAGACATATAGATGAGCTGCGTGACGGATAGAGCGGCAATGACGAACCTGGTCATCTCACTTTCGATGCCGGAACCCAGCACCGTAGGCAGAAACATGTCCGCGAATCCAACCAATATCGTCTGCGAAGCCGCTGCTGCTTCGGGGAGTCCCAGCAGCTGCAAAATCGGGATGAACGGTGCGCCGAGCCATTGGAAGATTGGGGTATACTCTGCAATGGCTACGGCGATGGTGCCGATGGCCATAACAACGGGAATCACGCCAATCCATAGGTCAATCGTATTTTTACAGCCTTCCCGCATGAAGGAACCGGCTCCTTCATGTTGTCGTGCCTTGCTTACCGCTTGACGAAGTCCCCATTGCCAAGGGCTCCATGCAGATGGGATCGATTCATCCTCTGCTGGGGTTGCGCCTGGCGCATACGTGTCTGGCTTGCGCGACAACGGCGGTATGCGCGGCATAATGATGGCTGCGATCATGCCAGCTAATGTGACCGTCACATAGAACGGAAGAAACATATGCGCCAGGTTCACGTTGCTTAAAACGATGAAGCTGAAAGTTATAGATACAGCTGTGAATGTTGTGCCGATTACGGCAGCTTCACGCTTCGTATAGTACCCAGCCTCGTACTGTTTGCTTGTCATCATGACTCCGATTGTACCGTCGCCAAGCCATGATGCCATGCAGTTGATGGAGGAACGGCCCGGCAAGGTGAAGATAGGCCGCATAATCTTGGTCATAAGCGTACCGAAAAATTCAAGCAGTCCGAAATCAACCAATAGCGGCAGGAGCAGGCCAGCGAGCATAAATACGACGAACAAGCCTGGAATCAAGCTCGTAAGCAGCATGCCTCCAGTATGCTCCGACCATATCCATTCAGGTCCAATCTGGAAATAGGTGATGATGGCAAATATCATGCCCACCGTCCGTGCGGCGAACCAGAAGGGAGAGATGGCGAACAGTGCCTTCCATAATGGAAGTTGCAGCAGATTAGACGGCTTCCGCAAGTAAGTATAAGCCGTCCCCAGCCACGCCAATACAATGATGACTGTGGCGGCAAGCGGGAGCCACGGCGCAAGCCATTGTCCGATGAGCTTGGCCAGGAATGCAATGGGTACGGTCACTTCACCATTCCATGGAATCGGAATGACGAAGAGAAGCAATCCGAGCAAGGATGGAATTGCGAAATGCAGCAGTCCACCCATATTCAATTGCTGGGAATGCAAGGGATCTTGCTGATTGTTGTCTTTCTTAGCTATCATGTATAAATAAGTCTCCTTGGAGTGCGGTATATTTATGCAACATCGTTTACTTTAATACAAATAGAGTTGAATTCCAAGAGTTGAATGGTTAGCAAAAAGTGACAATAAAATAACGTGCAGCACACCTGTATTTTCTATGTTTTGATAATCTCTTCTAAGTCATTCATTGCAAGGTGTATCCGGGAGTCAACAGAGCAATTCTTGACTTCATTCGGTCCGTGCGGAATACTTGATGCATCGGCTGCTTCTATGTATGAAGCAGATCAGGGAGGAGTACAAGCATGTATGTTGTAGAGCTAAGCTATACGAAGCCGATGAGCGATGTGGATGTGCATTTGGATGCCCATCGTGCTTTTTTGGATGAGCACTATGGGAAAGGGGTATTTCTGCTATCCGGGCCGAAGGAGCCTCGTACAGGCGGAATTATCGTAGTTGATGCGCAGACAGAGGAGGAAGCTCGCTCTTATATCGAGCAGGATCCTTTCTTTGTACATCACGTGGCGGAATATCATTATATTGCCTTCCGTCCTACGAAGGCAGATGCGAGCCTGCAAGCGCGCTTATTTCAGAAATAAGGCGGTTAAGCAAGGCTGATGATACTAAAAAAGCGAGACCGTTCGCCTTATTCGGCAGTCTCGCTTCGTTTATGTACAGCTTATCCTTCTGCATGCTGTGTGCTAACTTGTCTCTGATACGTCTTCCACATAGCCTCACCGGTACATAAGCCAACAGCCACGAATGTACCCAGATTATTAGTAAGATGGCCCAAAACCGCACCTAATGCAATTCCTGAATATAACCAAAATGCTCTCTTCGATTTCAATGTGCTCCAAGTCCAAGTGTTCTTTTCATTTTGCTTCTTCATCATTTGTTTCAACGTCCCCTCGATTGATTTGATACCCTTATTCTATAGGCATCTATATGTCCATTCCTTATATTTCGGTTGAAAAGTGTCTTTTGTCGGTTGAAAGGAGCAATAGGAGGGGGGAATGGAAACATATTTGAAATAACGAACAGCGGAGCAGTAGAACAGAAGCGCTGAGCTGCATAGGCTATAGTAAAAGCACGAGCTGCAGGTATTCCGTATAATTATCGCCAGGAAGGCGACGAGTTCATTACACGAGTTAATCCGGATAGATCCACGGCCAAGATCATGCTCGATGAAAACTGCCGTGAATATCAAGTAGATTAAGCCAAGTTGATTTCTTGCTACGACTACGCTATGCTATCGATAAAGACGGGAATTACGGCTGCTGGACGAATCGGAGCCGTAATTGCAAGAAGCCCAAGGATTAAAATACCTGGGCTTCTTTGCGCCGTAGCACACCGGTTGAAAAACTTTTTTTCAAAACACATTTGTAATACATTATTGCAAACAAATTTAACGGCGTGTATTACATTTGTATTACTCCGTCTCGAAAGAAAAAGTCATTATCTAGCTAAGCTTGACTTGGCATATCCTTTGTGTCAGTTTTTTCCCAAGTAGTCTCAACTTTAACTCCAATAGGGACACCAAAAATGTCTGCTCCTACTAAATACGTACCATCAACAATAAGGTGAGCAGTATCACCACTTACCCACGATCTATCTTTTAATTGAGTATAGGAAAGTCCAATTTGGATGCCAGTTAAATAAGAGCTAACATCATAAATTCTGCTCATGTACCCATTACCTTTTTTATCAAAACTGACATCATACTTATACTCGATGTTTTTCCAAGAAAACGTTCCTCCCAATAAAGCTGCATACCATTTGACATGTCCAGTATATAATGGAGATGACCCCAAAGTATTAAAGTCTTCATTTGTTTGTTCAGATTTTAAAATATCAATAAATGCTTCGAGTTCTTCCACGGAATTGAATTTCATTCTTTCCGAAGAATCAGTAGAGTTTAAGGATTCTGAATCAGGAAAGAAAATTTCAACATCGCCGTCATACTTTTCTTCAATAGCCTTCAATTGTTCTTTCTGGTCGAACGTTAAAACGTTTTTCCCTTCTTCCGCAAACGCAGAACTTGCCAGTGAAAAAATCAGAACTAGTGAAAAAAACAATGAAGTAAGTTTTTTAGACATGTAATACCCTCCTAATTTTTTTGTTTTATATGTAAATTTCAATGGTGTGTGAGATAAATTTCTAATTAAGGAGATTGTAGAATGCGGAATAGTAAATTTATTTTAGTTGTTAGCTTGATCTTGCCTTTTCTTTTATTGCTAATTGAAAATAATGGAAAACAATTGGGATTTCCGGTTCCCTTTGTTTTTTATGGTCCAAAGGAGCCGTTAAGTCATGCAAGTGAAGTTTTTTTATGGAGAAATGCAGTAGAATGTTCATGGAGGCTTGATTTATATGCGGTAAATGTCTTTATCGTGTATTGCATTCTACTTTTAGTACGATATACAGTTAAACAGGTGTTAGGTCGCCTACGCTAAAATGCGCAAATTTATCCACTCGATACTTACCATCCCATCACTATTTGTTCCTTATATTTACAAACAAGTATACAATGGGTTGTTGGTTTTTTAATAAATCCAATAAAAGGCAACTAAAAAAGAAAAAAGAGCACTTTCGAGTGCTCTTACCATGGATGTGTCCCTCCAACATTCCCCGACAACTGGATCATCTCAATGAGGACAGAGCAAAAGAGACTGCTGTATAGCATTGCCTTTAAACGTTTCATATGAACCCCTCCAATTTATGTTCTTTAGCTGCGCTGCGTTTGTAATACGTCTTCATTTTTTCTAAGGTGCGAATAGACAGGGTAACGTTTTGTTGCAGGTGACTACACACGATTTGATTGATGCATTCTTTTTCTTGATCCGTATCATTAACTCTCGAGAAATGGAACGCACCTTCCAGGCATTCGGATATTCCTTGATCAAGGTCGCCAATGGTAATAAAGTATTCAGCTCGGTGATAATAATATTCGGCTAGCTGCGAGATGATGTTGGGGTTATTTGTGCTGATGGATTGTAGACATATTGGGTATGCAAGCAATTGTTCCGCTTTATCTAATTGGTTGTCCTGCAAATATAATAACATTAATTGATTAATAGCATGAAGAGCATCATCCTGATTGCACGTTTCCAGAAAGGAAGTAAGCTGTTCGATGGAAACAGCAGAGTTTCCCTTTTTGGCGTTTAGCAATGCTCCCATAAGGACTGAATTTACCTTGATGTGGGGGTAATTATATTGCGTGTAAAGATGTGAGTAGTATTCAGACTTATCATAGTCCTCAATATAGAAATATGAATCCTGCAATACGCCAAGTGCATTGATGTAATACCAATTGTCTGCATCTGCTTCTTGAAGAACATGAAGACTGAGATCAATGCTTTGCCGGTATAAAAATAAATTGAACGCATGAACAGCCAATTTGTAGTACAAAGTGATTCTATCTTCGATGCCTAAGAAGTTCGCATATTGCACAATATGCTTACCGCTTTCATAAACGTTCCGAAGTCGGGTAAAATCGTCTCGTTCAATCAGGTAGACCTGATATAACCCTCTCGCTAAGAATGGCATAATGCCATGGTCGCGAGAATAGTCTACGATCAGTTGATACAGAGTCAATCGCATCGTCTTCAGTTCCACAGTGGTGCTGAAGTCATGTAACTGTTCGACTAGAGTGTAGCTATCGTCGCTTGTCGATGCCAGAAATGCGGCTCCAACGGTACGCACAAGCGCGGCGTTCTCCCCCTGTTGGAGCACATCTTTCAGCACACGTAGGAGGGGTTCTGCCCGCCTCTCAACAGTGACGTATAGTTCGATGAACTCTTTTAACGGAACGTTCAACGCACGGGCCAGCGGCTGGATAGTCGCATATTCGGGTCGCCTGACCTCGCCGTTTTCGATTTTGGATATGGTGGCTTTATGTATACCTGTCAATGTTGTTAATTGGGACAACGCCATGCCTTGCTTGTGTCTGTACGTGTGGATGAGTTCACCTATGGACAATATTTGTACCATCCAATAAGACACCTTCTCTCATTTTTCGATAATTTATGATCAATATTATTCTAACATGGGAGAAACAGGAATTTAATAGACGAGAAAATACGCAACAATAGGACTGCGAATGTATGAACCGCTTCATAGCTTCAAGTGTCATGTTATCGAATGAAGAATAATAAACGATTCGTTCTACTTTGGAGACAAGCGCATATAATCCAGATTATATACTCGATTTTTCCGCCTTACTTATATGGAGCAGGAACTCTAAGGTTTATTCGAAGAGACGATGATGTTCAACATGGATATTGCTTGAGAAGCTGCATCCAGATGTAGTGCGGGGGTGAGAGGAGTTAACAGATCCCTTATAGGAAGCGCTTACAAAAAATAATATTAATGTGCCCATACTCATACTCCACTATTTGATCTGCGGTTGGAACCGGGCATCTACGAATGAGGCTGATACGAATTATGGAATTAGGCGTTCATCCAGAAGTATGGCAAATCGGCATGCTGGAGCTTACCCTGCGTGTCATTATTGCCGTTGTGTTGGGCGGTGCAATCGGATTGGAGCGCGAATTTGGGGAGCATGCGGCTGGATTCCGTACGCATATTCTCGTTTGTCTTGGTTCTGCGCTCATTATGATGTTGTCGAGCTATGGCTTTTCAAGCTTTATTTATGAAACGAATGTGCGCATGGACCCTGCCCGGCTGGCAGCCCAAGTCATTAGCGGGATCGGATTCCTTGGTGCGGGGACGATATTGCGTACGGGCATGACCGTATCAGGACTGACGACTGCAGCCTCTTTATGGGTAGTTGCCGCCATAGGCTTGGCGGTTGGAGCAGGCTTCTACTACGGAGCGCTACTGACCGCATTTACAGCATTCTTCAGCTTATTCATGTTGAATAAGCTGGAGAAGAAGTTCTCGCGCTTCTCGAAATCTGCTTCCGTAAGACAGCTTGCACTTGTTATTGCGGACGGACCGCGCCATATCGGGAAGGTTCTATTTATTCTGAAGGAACAGAACATTGCCATATCGGACATTTCCATTGAACCTGTGGAACGAGGATTAGAGGCTAGAGCAACGGTCTATCCACTAGTAGAGGACTCAAGTGAACTAGATAGCCATTGCTGTGTGCTGCTGCAGGTAACATTGAAATGCCGTACATGGCATATCGATAAGCTGCTGGAGAAGCTGCTTTCTGAGCCGTGCGTGAGGGCTGTGAAGCATTTTGGCATCGATGAATCGACCGCGGAGAAGAGCAGATGGGGTCTTAGTGACTTGTTCGAACGCAAACAGGAGGGTCAATCTGTAGAAGAGCAATCCAAGTAATACCTGCATTACACAAAGACAGCACAGCCGAGAGCGTGTACTCTTCCAGGGCTGTGCTGTTCGTGTTGCAGCTTGAGTAGAAAGCCGCCGTATATTTCTCGGGAAATAATGGTGTTCCTGTCGGACAAGCTCATTATGCGTCGTAACGCTTGCTGCGATATACAATCAATGTAATGATAATCGCTGCAGCCATCCAGATGGAGATGATGCCAGTATGGATTAAAATGGATGATATTCCTTGTCCATCCCATAGTTTCTCGGCTGCTGCTGACAATTGAGATGTTGGCAAGTAATCCACAATCGTATTTACCAGGGTGCTATTAAAGATAGACTTGAACATGGGCCCCATCAAGAAGATGATCATCAGCGGCATACCTACAAAAGAAGTTTCCATCATCGTACGGGAAAGCAAACCGGTAAGGGTTCCAAATGCTACATACATGATCAGACTTGGCACAATCAGCATAATAAGGCCGACAAGCGGAAGACCTGGTGTATTTGCAATCAGAAATGTTGCTACGAGCGCACATACGGTCAAGAATACGGAGATTGCGCTCTTGCCCAGTAATACCTCGATCGGCTTGGCAGGGGACAGCATCAGTACGCGCAGCGTATGCTTCTCCTTCTCTTCCGCAACGATCATAGATTGAACAAATAAACAGGTCATGAGCAGCGCCATATTAACTGGCATCATCAGAAGAGTGGCGCCATCACTGGCTTCTCCTTTGCTGAACATAAAAGCGAAAATAAGCGGCAAAGCGGCAGTGATTAAAAGCATTTGATTCTTCAGAGCGTCTTTCCATTCCTTCTGAATCATTGCAGATACACGATTTATCGAAAATGTCATTGTAATACGCCTCCAGTCACTTTAATGAAAATATCGCTTAATGTCGGTTCGTTCGAATGGATCGATACTAGCTTGCCGGAAGTCATCCAGTCATGAATGCGCTTAGCTCCATCCTCATCGCGCTCAACGGTGTGGGTTCCGTCTGTTGTAATAACTGTAATGCCATGATCCATATGGGCTATCCGCAGCTGCTGCGGTGTATCCATGGCGGCGATGCATCCATTATGAAGGAATGCAATGCGATCGCACAGCGATTCTGCTTCTTCCATGTCATGTGTCGTTAGGAAGATGGTTGTACCCATGTGGTTCAGTTCACGTAATGCCTCATGAATTCGTTTCGTATTCGTTGGATCAAGTGCAGATGTCGGTTCGTCTAAAAATAAAATATCTGGCTTATGGAGCAAGGCGCGTGCGAGTGTTACCCGCTGCTTCATCCCTTTGGACAACTGTTTAACAGCCGTATTGCGTTCATTCGTTAAGTTAACCTGCTCCAGCGCTTCCTGTACTCGGCTCGTTGGCACATTATACAACTTGCAGAACAATACAAGATTGTCTTCAATGGAGAGCCGATCGTACAAGGTACTGTTATCCGTTAATATGCCGATGCGAGATAGATGCTGGTGGCGTTCCGAATCCTTCATCTTAGCGATGTCTACGCCAAATACGCGGGCTGTGCCTGACGTAGGAAGCAGTTGACCAGTCAGTATCTTAACGGTTGTCGTCTTGCCGGAGCCGCTAGGCCCTAGAAATCCGAAGATTTCACCGCGTTCAATTGTGAAGTCAATTGGCTTGATGGCTTGCTTATTGCCGAATGTCTTGGTCATTGCTCTCACTTCGATAATTGGTTCCATGTGAGTCACCCTCGCTTTATATAAATGATATTGTGTACGATGTGAATGCCGGTGCCGCTGTTATTCGCTTGCGGCTGAGACGGCTCATTGCCGCGTTGCCGTCCCTGTCGACATCCTTATCGTATCGCGAAAGGGTGATCATCACCTCAAAAACCCCGCGAATAGAGTGCTCCAGAGGTTGAATGGAGCATTTCGCGGGGGGAATGGAACCAATGAGAGAGTTGGATAATACAGTTTTCCTGATGAATGGCGCAGACGATGAATTATCCGATCCCCATAATGGCCTTCATTTCTTCATATTTATTCTTGGAAAGTGGTACCTTGCTCTTATTCTCATCATCGAGCACAAGGCTGTAGCTGTTGCGCGACCAAATAATGACCTCGCGTACACGCTGCAGGTTGAACAAGTAAGAACGGTGGCAGCGGAAAAATCCGAATGCCTTAAGCTTACGCTCCAGTTCCGTCAGCGTCATTGTACAGGGGAGGGAACCCGAATGCATATGAAGCTGGGAAGCCCCGTCTTGGCTTTCAATATAATTCAGTTCCAGTGGATCGATAAGCACGATTTTGTCTTCGATGCGCGCTGGAATCTTATCGAAGCTGATTTGAGGGACGAAGCGTTGTCCAGCTCCAGCTGAAGCGGATTCAGGCTCATCCTCTTCGTTCTCAGCTGCTTGTATTGTGGACTTCTTGTCCTTGGTTGATGGCTGGCTGCTAACAACTTCATTCAGAGACTCCGTCGTTCCGGTGCCTTCTTGTCCACCATCTTCGGCTTCCGCCACGAACACCTGCTCTTCAGCATCGCTTGTATGCCCATGCGCTTCTAATATCTCGACTTCCTGAAGTGTTCCTGCTACAGGCACCTCATCCTCAATGACAACGGACTTGAAGCCCGATGGTGTTAAGCGAACGACATGATTGGTCATCGTAAGCGCGCTTTCTAAGGAAGGCACGGTCATGAAGATTGAAGCGCCTTCTTCGCACATGGTGTTGATCCATTGCCGAAGCAGGTAGCTGCTCTCCAAGTCCATATGGAATTCGGGATCCTCGATGACGATTAGTTCCGGGCGATGAGCGGCGGCTCTCGCCAAGTGGAATCGGCGCTGCTCAGATAACGTACATTTGCCAAGCGGCGTATTCACGCACTCATGCAGACCGGTTAGCTTCAATAGCTGCTCAAGTCGATCTTTATGGTAGGCTCCATACATCTTCATATAGAAGATAAGGGCATCCTTCGGTGTTAATCGCTCGTAGAGGGGATCGCCCTGCCGAATCCAGCCGATCTTGGTGGCGAGTGAGGCAGAGGAGAGTGGCACTCCACGCCAGGTTACACTGCCAGCAGAGGGCTTAGCGCGATTCATAAGCAAATCGATAATTAACTGTCCCGTAATATGGTTGCTTTGCACTGCAATGCATTGTCCGGGATGTATTTGTACGCTCAGCGCATCTAAAAGTGTGGAATTGCCCTTCGTCACATATAACTTATCAATAATAAGTCCTTCCCCGTAGGGGGGTTCCTGCGTGTTCATACGCGAACCTCCAATCCGTATGCCCATTCATTGGTGTGAGTTAGATCATATAGGTAAATGATATATCGAGAACCTAGATTTGGGTAGATGCTAACCTGACTAACGATGTATTTACTCTTCTATGGTAAGAAACTCCTCAAAGAGGATGCGTATTAATGTTCGGGTTTTACCTTTTTAACTATCTACTATAATGGATTGAAATAATAATTAAAAATAATTCACGAACATTGGGCGCAAACGGCGTTGACTTGTTCGCCAAATTCCGATACAATAAGGTTGCTCCCACAGAAGTGGGTGGCAAGGATTGATTGGCCATTTTTTTTGTTTATCCTGTTCGTATATCCCAGAGATAAGGTCTAGGGGTCTCTACCAGGAGCCGTAAATTCCTGACTACGAGTAGGTATGCTTTGGCATACCTGAACGTAACGGGATATTTTTTTTGCCCAAATAGGTGCAGGCTCATCGGATAGAAGAGAAATAGACCGAGACATCGTGAGCATCGAGGAGGAAACAATGAGTAAATATGATGTAATTGTTGTAGGAGCAGGTCCGGCCGGTATTTTCACTTGTTATGAATTATCTTTGAAGGCACCGCAATTGAAGGTTTTGCTTGTAGATAAAGGACATGATATTTATCGCCGCAACTGTCCGATTTTGGAGGAGAAGATTCAGAAGTGTCCTCCAGCGGCAGGGAAGAAGGACTTTGCTGGCTGTCTTCCAGCTTGTTCGATTACGAACGGCTTCGGTGGAGCAGGGGCATATAGTGATGGGAAATTTAACGTAACTACAGAGTTCGGGGGTTGGCTGACAGATTTCTTGCCAGCTTCGCAAGTACTGGACTTGATTAAATATGTAGATGCAATCAACTTGGAGCACGGAGCGACGACGGACATTACCGATCCAACGACAGAAACGGTTCGCCGTATTGAGCAGCTTGGATATTCTGCTGGCTTGAAGCTGCTGCGCGCACAAGTTCGACATCTGGGCACTGAGCAGAACTTGGAGATTTTGAAATCCATTTATGAATATTTGAAGACTCGTATCGATATGGCCTATAAGACCGAAGTAGCGGATCTGATTACAGAGAAGCAGGATGGACGCCATATTGTGAAGGGGATTGAACTGAAGAGCGGCGAGAAGCATGAAGCGGATCAAGTGGTCATCGTACCAGGACGTGACGGTTCTGCGTGGCTGACGGAGATATTGAAGAAGCGCCGCTTGAAAATGTACAACAACCAAGTGGACGTTGGAGTGCGGGTAGAGACATCGGATATCGTCATGCGCGAAATCAACGAGCACCTGTATGAAGGGAAATTCGTGTTCAACACGTCTGTCGGCACACAAGTGCGAACCTTCTGCAGCAATCCATCCGGCCATGTCGTGGTTGAGAACCACAGTGGGATCATGTGTGCCAACGGGCACTCCTACAAGGATCCGAAGCTTGGCTCTGCGAATACGAACTTTGCATTGCTTGTCTCGCACAAGTTCACGGAACCGTTCGACAAGCCGAATGAGTACGCTCGTGAAATCTGTAAGCGTGCGAATGATTTGTCCGGAGGCGGGATTATCGTTCAGAAGTACGGGGATATCATTCGCGGTCGCCGCTCCACGGAGAAGCGCATTCAAGAGGGCTTCTTGGAGCCTACCTTGAAAGAAGCTGTTGCTGGAGATTTGGGTCTTGTGCTTCCGTATAATACGATGAAGAGTCTTATCGAAATGGTTGAAGCGCTTGATCGCGTAACACCAGGTATCGCTTCTGAGCACACGTTGTTCTATGGGGTTGAGGCGAAATTCTACTCCGCTCGTCCGAAGCTGGATACGACATTGGAATCCGAAATTGATGGCTTATACTGCGGTGGAGACGGCGCGGGCATTACGCGTGGGCTCGCACAAGCGGGTGCTGCAGGTGTGCACATTGCACGGAGCATTGTTGCTAAGCGCGGCGCATAATTTCACATTTCAGGTCTACAACATATACAGCTTAAGGCCAGTGAGTCGATCGTGCGACTTACTGGCTTTTTGCATAGAGCGGTCATGCAGGGGGTTATACGCAAAATGGACAATATTTGAAAGATACTTTGTGATAAAATGCACAACATCGGAATTAGGGCTCCGTTACAATGAATTTGCAACCTGTTCAGCTGACATTCCAACTGGAATTATTCGTATCTGAGTAGGTGCGGATGGGGTGTGGCCTTGGAAATGATGGGGCTTGCATCCGAATAAGCATAAGCAGGAGGTCATGTCGATGTCAGGTTATTTGAAGCCGCAGCAAATTGCGGAAGCGACAGTAGATACCGGAACAATTAAAGCGAAGAACCCATTGTCCGCCATGATGATTCTAGGATTCCTTGCCGGCGCATTTATTGCGCTTGGTTATCTCTTATATATACGTGTAACAGCTGGAGCACCTGCGGAATGGGGAAGCATCAATGGCTTAATCGGAGCGTCGCTGTTCCCGGTTGGTCTTATTCTAGTCTTGTTAGCAGGCGGTGAGCTGTTGACAGGGAATATGATGGCTGTGCCACTTGCTCGGATGAAGGGACGCATAACCACATCAGAGGCCATTCGCAATATTGTCGTCATTACGATTGCCAACTTCTTAGGTGCGCTGTTCGTGGCATACTTCTTCGGTCATGTGGTCGGTTTGACTGGCTCCGGCGTTTATTTGCAGAAGACAGTAGATGTGGCTGCGCATAAGCTGGACGATAGTTTCATTCAAGCCTTTGTAAGTGGGATTGGCTGCAACTGGTTAGTTGCACTTGCGGTATGGCTCTCCTATGGAGCGAAGAGCTTCAGCGGGAAAATCATGGGGATATGGTTCCCGACGATGGCGTTCGTTGCGATTGGCTTCCAGCACGTTGTAGCGAATATGTTCGTAATTCCGGCTGCGATCTTTGAGGGGCATTTTAGCTGGGGACAATATATGACGAACTTCGTACCGGTATGGCTAGGCAACTTGGTTGGAGGAGTCGTGTTCGTTGCAGGGGCTTACTATATGGTATATTTGCGTTCGCAGCAAGAGCAGAAGCAGGCAGCTGCGGCAGGTGTATCAAACGCATCAACGAATGTGCAAGAAGTGGGCAATGCAAGCAAGGTGGCATCGTCAGGAAGTGCAAGTGCGCCTGTCCATTAGAGGGTATTGGGATTGGCAAATGCCAAGTGATGTTGAAAAAGAAGATAGGTAAGGTCTAGTCCATCGAGGCTGGGCCTTTTTTGCGTCATCGATATGACGTTTTTTTCATAGGAATTCACGGGCTTGTCACTTTCGCAGGGGATAGATGTGGTAAACTACGGGTGACAAATTTATTTCCGCATTTCGCATTCTATAAAAAGATACCGATACCTCGCTGTATCTGTAAGCGTATCCAACTAACTCGTGGGGAGGGATCTGGCTGTGAAGTTGCATTTTACGGGCAGTATCGAACATGTATTACCAGGGATTCTCGAATTGAAGTCATTATTGAAGGTGGAAGTGGGGACAGAAGGCACTACAGTTCGCGTAGAGCAGGGAGAGGGGCCGCTTCGTGCTGCATGGGATGGTATAGAAGGCTTGATCCGCTATGAGTCGGATATTCATTTCTTCCGTGCACTGGGCTTGTTCGTTGAGCAGCTGCGCAAGGGGCAGCCATTCGATACTATAGAGCATCCGCAATTCACGTATAACGGAACGATGATTGATGCATCTCGGAACGCAGTTCCGAATGTACATATGATGAAGCAGACGCTGCGCTCAATGGCGTTAATGGGCTTGAACGGCGCAATGATATATACCGAAGATACGTATGAGGTGCCAGGCCGTCCGTATTTCGGCTACATGCGCGGACGCTATACCGCGGAGGAACTCTATGAGGTTGACCAGTATGCCGCGTTGTTCGGAATTGAGGTAGTGGCATGCATTCAGACGCTGGGTCACTTGGCGCAGGCGCTGAAGTGGGACTACGCGAATGAGATAAAAGATACGGAGGACGTCCTTCTTGTAGGAGAAGAGGAGACCTATCGACTCATTGAGGATATGATTGTAGCGTCAACGAAGCCGCTGCGTTCCAAGCGCATTCACATCGGGATGGATGAGGCGTTCGGGCTTGGTCTGGGCAAATATATGCACAAGCATGGCTTCCGCGAACGGTTCGATATTATGAACGAGCATTTGGCGCGCGTATTGGAAATTACGAGCAAACATGGTCTTACGCCGATGATGTGGAGTGATATGTATTTCCACCTGCTTATGAAAAACGGCGGCCACTACTATGATCTCGACATTAACTTCTCGAATGAAGTTGTTGATCAAATTCCGAAGGGCGTACAATTCGTCTACTGGGATTACTACCATGATGACCAAGGCTTCTATGAGGAATTTATCGAGAAGCATCGCCAACTGGGCTCTGATCCGGTATTCGCTGGCGGCGTATGGGTATGGGGCGCGATGAGTCCGAACTACGGGAAGACGTGGCAGAATACGAATCCGGCGCTGCTTGCCTGCAAGTCGAAGGGCATTAAGGAAGTGTTCGCGACAGCATGGGGCGACAACGGGCAGGAGACGAATCATATGACAATTCTGCCAGGCTTGCAATTGTTCGCTGAGCATGGCTATACCGAAGGGGAAGTCGATGAAGCAAAGATGAAGGAACGCTTCCAGCTGTGCACCGGACAGAGCTTCGATGATTACTGGCAGCTCACTTACTTGGATGAGACACCGGGTGTAGCGAAGAACAACATGCACGGTTCGAACGGTTCGAAGTTCCTGTTGTTCCAAGATACGCTAATTGGGTTGTTTGATATCTATTTGACAGAGGAGCTGGAGTCGCAGCTGCCGAAGCATTACAGTGAGCTTGCTGAACGCCTCGTGGCTGCACGTGACAATACCGCAGGCGATCATGCGCTCGTGTTTGATATGTATGCGAAGTTGTCCAAGGCTGTTGGCGCAAAGTCGATGCTTGGCGTGCAGGTCACACGCGCGTACCAGAATGGTGATAAGGATGAGCTTCGCCGCATTGCCGCTAATGTCATTCCGTCCGTTCGTCCGCTGGTCGATGAAGCGCGCAAGGCGCATCGTGCATTATGGATGGCGACAAGCAAGCCATTCGGTTGGGAAGTGCTCGACAGCCGCTATGGTACCGTGCTTGCACGGCTGCAGTCGGCGGAAGATCGGATTCTCGACTTCGTGGAAGGCCGCGTAGATCGCTTGGAGGAGCTTGATGCAGAACGTCTGCCATTCTACAGTGATGATCCAGTGGCAGGGGATCGCGTAGCGCATCAGCCGTTCTTCCATCGCATGGTGACGGGTACCGTGTTCTCGGCAATCTAATATCGCAGGCAGCGAAGTCAATGGGATGTAAATACCTTATCGTGCTCGTAGGAGACTGTGCAAGGTTCGATGGCATGCACGATGCTGCTACAGCGAACTATGGTAATAGGCTGCTGTATACAACAGCGAGGGGGCCCGGTCGGTTACGACCCGGGTTTTCTTGTGGTTGTGGTGCTAAGCATGATGGAGCTTCACCTTTTATACTGTGTCAAATCGGATGATGGAAGATATCTGCTGCAAAGGAGATGCTAGATTGGCTATATACGCCCTCCTGCTAGTTATTGCTTCAGCCTTCGCGCATGCAGCTTGGAATATGTTCGCGAAGCGGAGCATTCATAAGGAATCCTTTTTATTTTGCTTACATGGGTTGGCAACCGTCGTGTTCATGCCGTTCTTCATCCATGATCTTGTGATCATGCACTGGACTTGGACGAATGGCTGGCTGCTTGTTGTGTCCTTACTGCTGCAAGGGATATACCTCTGGCTCGTTTCCAAGGCCTATCAGATTGGGGAACTGTCCAAGGTATACCCGATGATGCGTGGAACGGCCGCACTCATTGTGCCAATTGTTAGTGTGGTGCTATACCAAGAGAGCCTGTCTCTTGTAGGTTGGCTCGGCTGGCTGCTCATTGTTGGAGGCTTGTTCGCACTAAGCGGCATGTTCTCCGCGAAGGAGCCGCGTGACAGGACATGGTGGCTTACCCTGGCAATTACGACAACGGTAGGACTGTGTACGGCCAGCTATACGCTGACGGATAAGATGGTGGTGCAGTTCTTCAGCCCCTTGGGTCTGATTCAAATTTCGAACTTAGGTGCACTCCTATTCTTAGCGCCTTCTGTCCTGAGAACGAAGCGGCTGCGCGAGGAATGGCGCATCAATTGGCGCACGATTGTACTTGGCTCCGTCGTCTCGCCAGGCTCCTATTTGCTGTTCTTGTTCGCGATGACGCTTGGTCCGCTTGCACACTTGGCGCCCATTCGTGAATTCAGCATTGTGATCGGGACATTGCTAGGCATCGTTGTGTTGAAGGAACAGCAGGGCTGGACGAGAATTGGGACGTCGGGGGTCGTAGCAGCCGGTATGGCCTTGATCAGCATGTGGGGATAGCGGGGATAGCAGGAATCTTCCGTTTCGTTGTTCAGTGCGACTTGCTTGCGACCCATTTGCATTTGAATGAGTGAATGTAATATATAAGCAAAAAAAAGCGCCCGCACTCAATGATCGTCTGTATGCAGCAGGTCAGTTGAGACAGCGGGCGCTCTATGTTCACGAGGGACTCTCGTGTTAATTAACAATCTTATATTTATCGTTCGTCAGCTCGAAAATTTTCTTAATGCCTGATGTAACGTACACCTTATGATCTGTAGTAATGAAGATGGCTTCAATATTTGGATCTGCCTCGACGAACTTCAATCCCTTCTCTACACCGAGTGCGAATAAAGAAGTAGACAGCGCATCGGCATCCGTCGAGTTGTTCGTCACAATCGTTACACTGCTAAGACCATTGTCAACCGGATACCCGTTAGCTGGGTCAAGAATGTGGTGGTAATGTTTGCCGTTCTCCACAAAGTAACGCTCATAGACACCTGATGTAACAATCGTCTTATCAGTTACCCTCATCTTGCCGATTTGGTTGCCGCGAGATTCATCCGGGTCTTGGACGCCAATGGTCCAGTCGGAACCGCCAGGCTTCGGTCCAACGGCAAAAATATTGCCGCCAAGGTCAATAATGGCGCTAGGGAAGCCGTTCGTGCGCAAGTAGTCAGCAATACGGTCTGCAGCGTAGCCTTTGCCGATGCTGCCCATATCCAGCTCCATGCCTTCACGGTTCAGCTTAATTTCATGCTTGTCCGGGTTGAGCGTAACATCCTTATAATCAACCAGCTTCAAGGTTTCTGCGAGTTTCTTCACATCCGGCACTTTCGCATTCTCATGGCCAATATTCCATAAGTCCACGATTGGGCCGACGGTTGGATCGAATCGCCCTTCGGTACGCTTCGCGTAATCGAGCGACTTGGCAATCAGATCATAGGATTCCGGCGTAACCGCGACAGCTTGCTTGCCGGATGCAGCATGGATCTTCGCCAGTTCGCTCATGTCCTTCGTACGGTTCAGACGGGAGTCGATTTCTTTTAACAGGTTCTCGATATCTTTGAATTGTTTTTGATCCGCTCGCTCATCATAAATCTTGACGGTAACGATCGTATCAAAAATAAAGTAGGATTGCTGCTTAATGGCGGATTTCTGGCTTGCAGTATCGCTCGTTCCAGATGCATCTTTACTGCTGCCGCAACCACTCAAAATAAGGGCGCAAGCAGAGAACAGAACGATGGCACTGCGAAGCAGGCTGCGTGAACGTATCATAAGGCGATTCCTCCATATATATGTGTAATGAAATAGACAGGATTTGAACATCCTTGTATTAAGGAAATAGGCTCGTAACCAAGCATTTTATTATAGCAGTTCCCCAAAAAGTTGCAAACCAAGCATATCACAGAAATGCAGACTATCACGTGCATATTCCGCTGAAGTTCACGGTTATGACATGGACGAACATTGAACCTTCTTTCACGAAGAGGTATAATAAAAATAGCTTCAAAATTAAAATGTAACCCGAGGAGTCAACAAGATGAAACGTGGAGATCTGATTCTCATCGGAGTCATTATTGTCGCGGCGCTCGCATTTCTTGTGCCGAAGTGGTTCTTTCAAAACGAAAGTGAAAATTTGCACAATTCCAAGGTGGTCGCTCATATTTCTGTAGATGGGAAACCTTATAAACAAGTGGAATTAACAGAGGAAGAACAAACTATTCGCGTCGAAACCGATCATGGCTTCAACCTATTGAAGGTGCATGATAAGGGGATCGAAATGATTGATGCCGATTGCTCCGACAAGGTGTGCCTGTCGTTCGGCTTCGTATCAAGACCGAATGATACAATCGTATGCTTGCCTCATCGCGTGCTTGTCGAGCTGTTCAGCGAGGGCGATGCTGGCCAGGAGAGTGACATCGATGCCGTCGTACAATAATACGAATCGTATTGCCGTGTCCAAACAGTCCGAAGCGTTGAAGAAGGCAGTCATTATCGCCATTTTCAGCGCTGTTGCTGTTGTTCTCGGCTTCGTAGAGGCCATGCTTCCGGTGCAGACGATTCTGCCTATCCCGGGGGCGAAGCTCGGATTAGCCAATGTAATGATCTTGGCATGCTTATACTTCTTGAACGGAAGGGACGCATTGACGCTCGTCATCTTGAAGACACTGCTCATGACGCTCATGCTGGGGACCTTCTCTGCCTTCCTATTCAGCTTCTTAGGATCTTTGTTCAGCTTCATGGTGATGTACGCCATCTTGAAAATTGGCCGCGATAACGTCAGCCTGATTGGTATTAGCGTCGTAGGCGGCGCCGCGCACAACGCCGGTCAGCTGACTGCGGCGTATATTGTGTTTGGTACGGCAAATATTTTCTACTACTTGCCGGTCTTGCTTATTACGGGTGTTGTAACAGGCATCTTTATCGGCATCGCGGTGAAATACATTGTCGCAGCACTGGCGAAGCTGCCGCTGTTCGACTCGCTTGCTCCGCAAATTGGGGTGGCGCATAGCAAGGAGACAAGTGCAGATAGTGCCGCTAATGTTACTACTGCTGTTGCGGACACTGCCAATGATGCTGGTACTGCCCATGCCAGTTCTGCATATGAAAATGCAGTGTTTATGGAGAACATCCATTTCCAATATCCGCACCGCTCTCCGCTATTCTATGGGATATCGCTTCAAGTTCCGCGTGGGCAATGGGTATCCGTAATCGGGCCTAACGGCTCAGGCAAGTCGACACTGTTGAAGCTTATCAATGGATTGTTCACTCCGCATGCTGGGCATATTTATGTCAACGGGGAGCACCTCAATGAAGAGAGCGTTGCAGATATTCGCCGCCAAGTCGGCTTTCTGTTCCAGAACCCAGACAATCAGTTCTTCGCCACAACGGTGCGCGATGATATTGCGTTCGGCATGGAGAACCGCCAACTGCCGCTTGCTGACATGGAACGCCGACTTGAGCAGGTAGCAGATGAGTACCGTGTGCGGGAATGGCTCGATCGGCATCCCGCGGAACTGTCGGGGGGACAGAAGCAGCGTGTGGCGATCGCAGGTATGATGGTACTGAATCCGGACATTTTGATATTTGATGAAGCGACCTCGATGCTGGATGAGCGTTCGAAGCGGGAGCTGACCGCTCAGCTTCAGAGCTTGCATGCGTCTGGGCGCTACACGATTCTATCGGTTACGCATGATGCGGAGGAAATACTCGCTTCGGATCGGGTTATTGTCGTTAAGGACGGAACGATAGCGGCGGATCTAACGCCATCTGAGCTGTTCGCAGACGAAGCACTCATGAAGGAGTGCCGCTTGCAGGCGCCATTTACCCTCCAGTTGGCGAAGGCGCTGCAAGCAAGAGGCATAGACGTGCCGGATACGAATGACGAGAGAGAGCTGGTGAATGCACTATGGCGATCATAACTGCGGAACGGGTCACGTATCGCTATCAAGGGCAAGGGGCGCACGGTGTCCCCGCACTAGATGAATTGAATGTCACGTTCGAGCAAGGACAATTCATCGCGCTTCTCGGTTCAACCGGCTCGGGCAAGTCAACCTTGCTTCAGCATTTGAACGGGATCTTGCAGCCGACTTCTGGAAGCTTGAAGGTACTGGAGTTCACCTTCCAAGGAGGCACGCCAGAGCGTGGTTTGAAGGAGCTTAGGCGCCGTGTTGGGCTTGTCTTTCAATTTCCAGAGCAGCAGCTCTTCGAGGAAACGGTGGAGCGGGATGTATTGTTCGGCCCCTTGCAGTTTGGACAGAGCGAGGAGGAGGCAAAGGCATCCGCTCGCAAGGCAATGATGCAGGTAGGTCTGCCTGAATCGCTGCTGCAGGTTAGTCCATTTGAGCTAAGCGGCGGACAAATTCGCAAGGTAGCGATTGCGACTGTTCTCGCCTCGAATCCCGAGATTGTCGTACTTGATGAACCGACGGCTACCCTTGATCCGGTGAGCAGAGCAGAGCTCATTGCGCTGCTGCATAAGCTCTGTAAGGAAGAGGGCAAGACGATCATTATGGTAACGCATCGTCTGGATGAGCTGTTTGCCTATGCAGATTCGTTCGCCTTAATGAAGGATGGACAAGTAACCTTTCAAGGCACGCGTTCGCAGCTCGTGGCACAGCCGGAACGACTAGAGGAGGCAGGAATTCTTCTTCCTGCAACGATGCGTCTAGCAGCACTTGTTATGGAGCGATCAGGTGTGCCAATGGATCAGCTTCCATGCTCGGTAGAGGGATGGTCGGAATGGCTCGCTGCCACGATTGCAGGCGTGGGGCTCGAAGGAAGATCGCTTTTTGCAGGCAAGCAGTTGGAGCAGCAGGCCGATTCATTGGAGGAGAAGGAGGAGTAGCCTTATGCAGGCGAAAATGATGCTCGGCCGCTACGTGGCAGCCGATTCATGGATTCATCGTCTTGATCCGCGCGCCAAGCTGACTGCGATGGTCATCTATCTAATCGCGGTCATTCTTGCAGAGCAGTTCGCTGAGCTTGCGGCGCTAACGGTGTTCGCGCTGCTCATTATGATAAGCTCGCGTATCTCGCTGTACCGCTACTTCCGTGCTTCCCGGCCGCTGTGGCTCATTATGGCCTTCATGTTTATTTTCTATCTTCTATTTGATTCAAGCGGCAGCGCACTTGTCCAAGTAGGCGGCTTGAAGATTACGACAGGCGGCGTAACTTATGGGGCATATGCCGTATGGAGAATGGCACTGCTCGTGACACTGACTGCGATATTAACGTTCACGACAGCTCCGGTTGAGCTGAATTTAGGACTTGAGCGCGTGCTCAAGCCGATACGGTTCATAGGAGGTTCTCCGCAGCGCTGGTCGATGATGATAGGGATATCACTGCGCTTCATTCCTACGATATTCGAGGAAGCGGAGAAGGTCATGAAGGCACAGGCTTCGCGTGGAGCGGATTACGCGGATTTGTCCTTCACGCAGAAGGGCAAGCTGGTCATGACACTGATGGTGCCTGTTATCGTGAGCGCCTTCCGCCGTGCTGAGGAGCTGGTACAGGCGATGGAAGCACGGGGATATGTATTGAATGCGCCGCGAACGTCGCTGCGCCAACTGGAATGGAAGCAGGCTGACACCTGGTTCATGGCGTTATTTATTGGGATGTTAGTGCTTATTCTACTATGGTAGATCGGTGCGCAATTCGTTGCTTTCCTCTAAGAAAGAGAGGAGCAGCAGCGGATTGCGCGTATTTATTGTATATATTGTGAAAATTGTCACAATAACAGTTTAAATATGTTATATTTACAATATAAATATTTGGTTATTCGAAAGAACGCAAGGCGATACCTTAGAAGTGACTACTACTTGAAACGAATGGACTTGGGGGAGAGCGACTGTGGCTAGATATTTTAATGGGAAAGAAATTGAATTGTTGGCACCTGCCGGAACGTTTGACATCTTTAAAGCTGTCATTGATATGAACTGCGACGCTGTATACTTCGGGGGACCGTCTCTGAACATGCGGATGATGCGCAAGGGATACAATCTTAGCTATGAAGAAGTACGTGAAGCCGTGAACATGGCGCATGACCGCGGCAAGCGTGCCTATATTACTGTGAACAACTTGCTCAATGAAGGTGATCTGGACGAAGCGAAGCGTTACCTGTCGTTCTTGAACGAGGTAGGTCCAGACGCGATTATTGCGCAAGATTTGGCCGTATTCCCACTCATCCAAGACATGAATTTATCGAATGTACCGGTTCACTCTTCCGTTATGATGAACGTACACAACTTAGAGATGATCGAGGCATTGAAGGAAATGGGCGTTACGCGTGTTGTGGCATCCCGCGAGATGGATCTGCATACCGCAGAGCTGCTGCAAGCGAAGACAGGCATGGAATTTGAATATTTCGTCCATGGGGATATGTGTACGGTGCACGGAGCCAACTGCTTCTACAGCTCGATGTTGTATGGCAATAGTGCGAATCGTGGACGCTGCATGAAGCCATGCCGCTGGGATTACCGGGTGAAGAAGGACGGCAATGTATATCCAACGGAATATCCGCTTGCGGCGAAGGATATGTACATGTATGAGCATATTCCAGAGCTGATCAAGTCGGGCATTACTTCATTCAAGCTAGAGGGACGGATGCGGGATTTGGAGTTCCTGAAGATGATTGTCAACAGCTATGGCGATGCAATCGATCGCTACATTGCGGATCCGCTCGGCTATGATCGGAAGGAGAACAGCGACACGCTGTATGAGAACCGCAAGCGGGACTTCTCGACAGCCTATGCGTTCGGCAAGCCAGGGCTTGACTATATCAACACGCGCTATGAAGGAACGGGGAAATTTTATAGCACAGGTAAAGTATTCAGTACGCCAACAGCTGAGCGTGAAGTGAAGCCAGAGCGACTGGAACAGGTTCGTGATGCCTTGGCGGGAGTTCGTCAGCCGGAGAAGATGAAGCAGCCGCAATTGTCTGTACATGTCAACAATGTGGAGCAGGCGAAGACGGTGCTCGAAGCGGGTGCAGACATTGTCTATTTGACAGGAGACGTATTCCAGCCAGATATGCCATTCACACGCCATGATATTGAGATGCTGGTTGAGATGAAGGGCTCTTCGCAAATCATTCTTGGTATGCCGCGCATGATGAATGAACTGCACATGGAGCAATACAATCACTTTCTGCGGGGCGGGCAATATGGGCTTGATGGTTTGCTCGTCACCAATATCGGAGCTATGCATAAGTTCCGTGACATCGCTCTACCGATGGTTGGCGATTTCAATCTAAACGTATATAATCATATGTCGGCGAAGCTGTACCATGAACACTTCGGTTTGGAGCGCGTACATGCGTCTCTAGAGCTTCCGCTGAACGACCTAGCGAATCTGCTGCAAGAGACGGAGAAGGTGCCGGTCGAGATGATCGTTCACGGCTCGCCAATCGCCATGTATCTGGAATTGGATCTGTATGAAAATACAGTCGCGATAGAGCCGATCATGCAGGAGGACAACAAGTACGTCGACAATCAGCACCTGGTGCTGATGACAGACAAGGGCGAGAATCCGGTGTACCGCGATTGGAGCGGACGCAACCACTTGGCACTGGCCAAGGAACTCTGCTACTTGCCGTTCTTGAAGGAACTGCATGAAGCGGGCGTGAACCACTTCCGTATCGAGGGCAAGTCTTACACAACTGAGCAGCTGCGCAGCATCGTAGGCACGTACCGTACAGCGCTGCAGGACTTGTCGCTCTGTGGTGAATTGTATGCCGGCATGAAGCCGGAATATGCAGGCTACACACTAGGGTCGCTGCAATTCGGCGAAGCGCTGTCGATTGATTTGCAGCCAGTTCATGCTTAGTTTGCATTCTTAATAGATCTATAGCGGCGGGCTTAGGCTTCTTATTTTGCTATTACGGTGTCCTAAATAGTTTTTCTATATCGGTTCTGTACCTGTGGTAGAAAATGCGCTTCTTCTCTTTCCTAATCTCGGATGAACGAATGAGTTGGAAGTACGCATGACATCATGAATAGAGATAAAGTAATGATGGATAAATAAGAGAATAAAGGCAGTAATGGAGTAGAGAGAACAAGAAGCGGCAGGGCTTGACTTGAATGGCCAAGTTACAGTCTGCCGTTTCTCCAGTTCAAGAAGAGAAAGGGTGGCAATGACGTGAGCAAGGAGCAAACGACCTATATCGGACCAGAAGGTATCATAGAGAAGCGGAAGCAATATTTCTTCCCGTGCACGCATCATTTCTATCGCAATCCACCGCAAATTGTACGCGGCTCGATGCAGTATTTGTACGACGAGAAGGGCACACAATATACTGATTTCTTCGCAGGGGTATCAGTCGTGGCGAGCGGTCACTGCAATCCAGCGATTACGGGAGCGACGATCAAGCAGTTGGAGACGCTGCAGCATACGACAACGATTTACTTGACGCAGCCGATGGTCGATTTGGCGGAGCGGCTCGCGAACGGCATCATGCCGGGTGATCTGAAGCGTACCTTCTTCTGCAACAGCGGCTCGGAAGCGAATGAGGGTGCGATGCTGCTTGCCAGACTTCATACGAAGCGCCGCAATTTCATTGCGCTGGAGTATGGCCTGCACGGGCGCACATTCCTGACGATGGGCGTAACGGGCATCCCGATGTGGCGTGCTGATGATTATTTGGACAGCGGAGTGACCTTCATCCCGCGTCCATACGATCCAGAGACAGACGATGAGACGGCGGCACGCCGCTCGATTGAGGCGCTGAAGCAGGTGCTGGAGGAGAAGGGAGATACATTTGCAGCGATGCTCGTGGAACCGATTCAAGGCAATGGAGGCATGATTGCACCGCCAGATTGGTATTTCCGCGAGGTGAAGGCGCTTCTTGAGGAGCATGGCGTATTGATGATAGCCGACGAGATCCAAACCGGCTTCGGTCGTACAGGCCGTATATTTGCCATGGAGCATTACGGCGTTGTGCCAGATATTATTTCGATGGCAAAAGCACTAGGCAACGGTGTGCCAATCGGTGCATTTGCGACAACAGATGAGATCGCGGCAAGCTTCAACCGTGCGTCGGCATCGACATTTGGCGGTAATCCGGTATCTTCTGTTACTGCGCTGGCTGTACTCGATTATATTGAGCAGGAAGACTTGGTAGGCCGTGCAGAACGGCTCGGGAATCAGTTGAAGTCAGGCTTGCAGGCACTGCAGGCGAAGCATGCGGTACTCGTTGATGTACGCGGCAAGGGCATGATGCTTGGTGCGGAGCTGCACGGTACAGACGAACAAGATAGCGCAGCACTTACGGATCACGTATTGGAAGCGATGAAGGATCGCGGCTATATTATTGGGAAAAACGGTATTGGCCGCAACGTGCTAGCCTTCCAGCCGCCGCTCGTGATGAACGAGCAAGATATTGAGGGGATGCTGAAGGAACTGGACGCAGTATTGGCGGAGGCGGTTCAATAGGCTGCTTCGCCTTGATTCGGAAACGTCCATTTGACTGGATGAATAGAGGGCCCTTAGCAGGGCATCATGATCGCATCTCTCAGGTTGGATTTGTGCCTGTTAAGGACAACAGAAATAGATATTTGAACACTCATGGGGTGTATGTAAGCTATGGTTATTATTCAAAAGGTTATTCGCAAAACGCGCATGTTCGGAGAACTGGTCATGTTCTCCCATACGCTGTTCTCTCTGCCGTTCGCCATCATCTCGATGGTATGGGCAGCAGGAGGGATCCCCTCCTTCCATGTCATGCTCTGGTCGCTCATCGCGCTCGTAGCAGCCCGTAATGGAGCGAATGCGTTCAATCGCTTGGCCGATCTGCCATTCGATGCAGCGAATCCGCGCACGGCGCATAGGCATATGCCGCAGAAGCTTCTGCATGGGCGTGAAGTGACGCTGTTCGTCATCATCAACTTTGCGATCTTTATCGCAGCGGCAGGGATGCTGAACCCTCTCTGCCTATGGCTGTCGCCTGTGGCGATTGTACTTATCTGCTCGTACTCGTTTACGAAGCGGTTCACCTGGCTGTGCCACCTGTACTTAGGCTTTACGATTGCATCAGCTCCTATTGGTGCTTGGTTCGCGGTGACTGGGAAGTTTGCAGTAACGCCGTTTATATTGGGCGCAATCGTCATGCTGTGGATTGCGGGATTCGATATCATCTATGCGACGCAGGATATTGAGTTCGACCGCAAGACCGGATTATGGTCGGTGCCGAGCATCTTTGGCTATGAAGATTCGCTCTTCATCGCGCGTTCTTTGCATACGATCATGGTCGTGCTGCTGCTCGTACTGTATGTCATTCGCGGATTAGGCACCGTTTACTTAATCGGCATCGGTATCGCGGTCATATTGCTGATGCTGGAACACAACATCATCAAGCCATCCAGCCGCAAACGGATGAATGTCGCGTCGTACAACTTGAATCAAGTCATCAGCATGACCATTCTGTTCTGTACGATGGCTGACTTTTTCTTGAAATAGGATTTAGGATAAGAACAGGAGTTTTGTCTCAATGACATCGCTCCTGTTTTTCTTTATTGAGTTTGATCATATTCGGCACACGTTTGTTATAATAGTTGCATTGAATAGTAAATATTTGGAACGTGCGGACATCGAAATAATATGAGCAGTTACGAACACGTTTCTTGTAAAAGGGGGCGTTAGAAAATGATGATGAAAGAAGTCGCACTCTCTGTTATTATCTATGCTTTTTTAGGATATTTATGGGTCCTTTTTTCAGAGCGAATGGTCAGCATTGCAAATGCAATGGGCAATATGCTCATTGGTGGTTTGCTCCTATCTGTTGGGACGTTGTTATTCTTCGCTATTGTTAATCGAATTGCACCTTTCCACAATTATAAGCTCACCCACCCTACGAGATTAGTCGGTGCTGCTTCTTTTCTAATCGTCGTATTAAGTATTTTATTTGTATAAATATTCTGCTCCCACCACACCTAAGGGTTGATAGTGCATGTAATATGCAGCGTACCTCATAAACCATTTCCCATCTTACGGGTATTTCCTAACATGCTCCTAATTAAAGGGGGATTCAACTGTGGATGGACTTATTATTACCTCGGCTTTTATCATACTTTTACTACTTGTAATGCAACTTATTCGATTCCGTGGAATAAATAGATCGAACGTAACTATGTCGCTTTTCGGGATAATTGTGATTGTTGCGCGCCCTAGTTTTAGAGTGGAGTATCCTGTTCTTTTTTATATCTTGTATACCTCGTATGTGGTTATTGGGGTGATTATGTTTTTTGTTTTTCTTCGTGGTAAAAGGGATAGGTAGAGCCATGGTCAGGTATAGGTAGGAAGCTACGTGATTCCCAAATCCAGCGTAAGTAAAGGCAGTGTCACTCTAATTTGAAAAAATGGACATTAGCTATTAAAAAACCCGCCCCTTTATCTTAAGAGGCAGGTTTGCTGATTTTTTGGTGGTTGGAATAATCGGCAGGCAACTCTTTATGAAGAACTGAGCTGCTTACTTTACACCTTTCATGTAGCCCTGAATCTTAGGAGACAGCAAATAAAGCACCAGACTCAGCACGAGGGCCACCCCACCAATAACTCCGAAGTATAGCATCTCAGTTTCGGGCGTATAGAACTTCACAATCTGTGCGTTAATGGCTTGAGCAGCGGCGTTGGACAGGAACCATAAGCTCATGGTCTGAGCCGAGAAGGCCGCAGGTGCAAGCTTCGTGGTAGCCGAGAGGCCAACTGGCGACAAGCACAACTCTCCGAGTACAACGACGAAGTAGCTGAGGACGAGCCACAATGGGTTAACGAGCGAACCAGCACCGCCAAAGTAAGCCGGCAGCAAAATAATCAAGAAGGACAAACCAGCAAACAGCAAGCCCAGAGAGAACTTCTGCGGTACAGTCGGTTGGCGATTGCCGAGCTTAACCCACAGCCACGCAAATACAGGTGCGAATAGGATGATGAATAGTGGATTCAACGATTGAAACCAAGCCGGTGAAAGATGAATACCCGCGAAGTCCAATTGGGTACGCTTGTCCGCGTAGTTAGCCAGAATCGTAGATCCTTGCTCCTGAATGGCCCAGAACATAATCGCAGCAATAAACAAAGGAATGTACGCAATGATTCGGGAACGCTCAACGGGCGTTGTTTTCGGACTGCGGTACATCACGACAAAATACAAGGTTGGAATCAGTATTCCCAACACGCCAACAAGCTTGATAAAGGTGTCAAACGTAAGTGCGCCTAATAGTATCGCAATCGTAATCAAGGCAGCGAGAACAACAATGCTTACACCAAGAATGGTAAATACCTTTTTCTTCTCGGCAGGTGACAGCGGGTTAACGACGACTGTACCGGCAATACCCAAATTTTTAGGACGAGTTACTACGAAAACAATTAGACCTAGCAGCATCCCGACAGCGGCAAGACCGAAGCCAAGGTGGAAATTATTCATCCCAACTGTTCCTACAACCAGAGGAGCGAGGAAGCTTCCTAGGTTAATCCCCATATAAAAAATACTGAAGCCCGCATCTCGGCGATTATCCTCTTCCTTATAAATATCCCCCACTAAACTGGATACATTGGGTTTCAACAGTCCTGTACCTAATACAATCAAGATCATAGATACAAAGAAAAGCGCGGTATTTCCCGGTATGGCCAGCACGATATGCCCGCACATAATCAAGACTCCACCATAAAAAACCGCTTTCGACGTACCGAATATTCGGTCAGCCAACCAACCTCCAATGATTCCTGACATATATACGAGTGATCCATAAATGGACATGATGGCAAGCGCGATGTCTTCCGGTAACCCAAGTCCGCCCTGCGTCACCTCATAATACATAAAAAATACAAGGATTGCCCTCATCCCATAGTAGGAAAAACGCTCCCAGAACTCAGTGAAAAAGAGGGTGAAAAGGCCCTTAGGATGTCCAAAAAAACCTTGTTGTGGGACACTTTCTATTATCTTCTTCTTATCATAATTGGGCATAACAACTCTCCTTTGATGTCGATATCCTGCTGCAGTAATTTGTATAATAATGAGTCTAAATTAATTATAATACTTGTTGCAGTTTTACAGCAACCATCCACAGATAGCAATATAAGTAAAAATAAATATGCTTCTTCCAATATTACTATTCCACATGACTGAGGTATTCATCACTCTTTTTTTGATGCTGTTAATTGGGTGTTTTGGATGGTAACTGGAATACGCTTCAAAGCAGAGAGAAGCAAGTGTATGTAAGTGGGAATGGGACGAAGATACCTGGAGTATGGGGGAATCGGATACTCAGAAGAAAATCGTTGAACAGGTGAGCAGGACGGTTAAGCACTTCATATTCTCAAATGCTGTGGCCATTTGCTCCGAATTGTAGAGCCACATAAAACAAGAAACCCGCCTCCTTAACAATAGGGGCAGGTTTCTTGTTATTTCGTACTGGAATCACCGGACACTTCTTCGTGCTCCATTGCATATTCAAAATCATCGATATCGTAAATGGGAATCGGGATTTCGTTCGTAATCAGGCGATCTACATATTCGAACTGATCAGTAAGTAAGGGAGCCTGTTCACGTATAGCGGTAAGGATAAGTTCCGTTTCGACGGGGTCAAATGTCTCGCCATAGCGGGCGTTATCCATCGCATTGACGACAATGCAGGATACGTTGCCCTGCAAAATAAGCGGTGGACTGTGGCGCCAAGGGGCTGTCAGTGCACGTTCGATCTTCTTCTTGTTCAGCTCGCTCTCGAAGTAGGAGATGAGCTCCTCAATTTGCTGCTTGGCATATACGTCTTCCTCGGGATCAGGCATGACCTGGTCACCTTCCAGACGCATTTCGTACAGCTCGAGTATCGTCGTGTATGGAATTATATATTCGACTGGACGCGTCGGCACAGACAGTTGACCATAGACCGCCAGCATGACTGCTTCTATTACGAATTGGCGAGGCTTCATCGTCGTACCTCAACCTCCTTCATCTATGGTGTAAGTGACAGACAAGCAGCCTGTACATATTTATAATACCACCTTGCCCTAACGCACAAAAGAGTAAACGGTACAATTTGTAAACAATTGATACTAAAAAAATAGCCAAACCCTTATTTGAACAAGGATTCGGCCATATTTTCTTCACAAGGACATGCTGGATATGTTCAATTCTCAGCACCGAGAAGGTTGCATGAACTAGAAGCGTATGCTTCCGAAGCGAAGGAGCAGCGGAGTGTAGGCCAACTACATGAGCAGCTACAATGTTTCCGTCAGGAAACATACATCGAAAGCATACGCTGTCGAGAGTGAATGCAAGATTCGATGTCGAG
>NZ_MAIS01000380.1:0-248 GCF_001680695.1 Paenibacillus sp. KS1
TAGGATAAGCCCTCGACCGATTAGTATTGGTCAGCTCCACACATTGCTGTGCTTCCACCTCCAACCTATCTACCTCGTCGTCTTCAAGGGGTCTTACTAATTGGGAACTCTCATCTTGAGGGGGGCTTCACGCTTAGATGCTTTCAGCGCTTATCCCTTCCGCACATAGCTACCCAGCTATGCTCCTGGCGGAACAACTGGTTACACCAGCGGTGCGTCCATCCCGGTCCTCTCGTACTAAGGACAGC
>NZ_MAIS01000198.1:0-2492 GCF_001680695.1 Paenibacillus sp. KS1
TCTTGAGCCGACGAAGAATCAGATCGAGGTTCGGAAATATTATCCGGGTAGTAATCCAGGAGGTTCAGCATCTGGTTCAACCTCTAGTAAAAAAAATAGTAATATCACAGGTGAAACTAATAGTACGAAAATTGGTAAAGAGGTGCATAAAAAAAGGGCAGATGAACGTCGGGAGAGTGGCGGGTTTGATACGGTTAATGAGCCTCTTAAAGATAAAAAGGGTAATGTTATCGAAGTCCCAAAAAGGATTGATAAAAACGGTAAACCATCAAAGAAATACCAGAGGGCTATACCAGATGCAGTTCAAGGACCTCCGATTGGGAACATCATTGATGATAAACCTGTAGGCAGACCAATTTCTAAAGATAAACAAGAAATTCGGAGATTCATTGATGCATATGAGCAGAAGTATGGAGAATCACCAAAAAAGGTTATAATACAAAGATATGATCCAAAGACGGGGGCTCCGGCAGAAAGCGAAGTATATAGTCCTAAATTTTTCAAAAACCCTTAGCTTAATAGGAGGAGTTTTGGTGTACCAAGCTTATAATGAAAATAATGTTAGGGTTGTAATTACTGATGAACAATTAAGCAAGGCTTTTCGTCAACACGGTAAAGACTTATCAATTGAGACCGTAATTGCTATGGGGGCTTCACGCAATAAAATATTCATTCCGAGATTAAATGAGGCTCTCTATCATCAAACATTACGAGTAAGAATCGAAGCCATTCATAGCCTCCTAAGTATACATGATATTCAAAGTTTGAGCAGTCTTCAAGAAAAGGAAAAATCGATTTCAGAAGAGGACTTTAATGCTCCAATAAGTGAAAAGGCGGTTCTTCAATCAGCAATTATTCGTCTTGTAAATGGCCCTAAAGGAGCTGAAGAGGCTTTCTTCGAAAGCGATTATCATCCACGTGTTAAGTTAAACTTATTATACAATTATTCTAGTAACATGATCTTATTATCTGAGGATGTAGAATTTATTATAAATGCGCTTGGCTCATTCTTGTTCAAAGATAGAGAATGGATACAAAAATTGAAGAGAGATGATTATGAAGATGTGATTATTTGCGCTTTAGAGGCACTTTGGAATGCATCCGAGAAAAGATTGCTTACTCTGTCTAGCATTAAATATTATCAAAAATTGATTGCAATTGGTAAACAGATTTTAAATATAAAAATTGATTCCTACGCAAAAGAGATTGTTGCTATTTTTGCAAAGTATCTTCCTCCTAAATATGCCTATGAGATGCTAGAGCCCATTATGAATGGAAAAGCAAAAGGCGATATTGCAAAAGAATTGACACATACATTATCAATTCTTCACCAAAAAGAAAAGGAAGCTTAATCAATTATGAGTATGGAACATAAAGCATTTATATTCGATACTGTTGGCTTTAATAAGGAATTAAGAGAAATCATTATTGCTGCTGGCATTACAAATGATACTGGATCATTGAAATCGTTCATTACAGAAAATATGGGGAGGGTTCGCTCCGTATATACAGGAGATTTACTGAACGCTGGATGGGAAGAAGAACTAGAAAACGGAGGAGTGCAGGAGCTTTCTGATTTTGCTATGACGCTTTATTATTCACTGGAGGAAGACTCGGGACTGTACTATGCATGGGACTCCTTAATTGAAGCATTGCAGGTGATGTCTACGCGTTTTCATCCAGAATACTATATACTTGGGCGGGCTTTAAAATCAGGAGCTTTTAGACTCGATCCTGGTGGAATGGGGATGGGTTTCGTTTATGCTGAAGATATCCCCTTTATATGTAATGAACTCATTCATTTAAAACGAAATTTGAGTATTAACGGCCTGCCCCTGTCAAATGATGTCATCTATGAAACTCCAATTGATGAATTAATTGAAGCATACGATGAACTTATACGAATATATGAGGAAGCAAACGCAGCCAAGTGTGGTTTGCTAATGACATTTTAAGTAAAAATAGGTACTGGGAAGGATTTTACTGCTAAGTCTGACGATATTGGTCAAATTCTAACGTATTATTAAATAGTCAATTAAAACCATCTATGGAACGGATGTATACTTGCATCGGTTGCACATGCAATAATGGTTACTCATTATCTTGGATTACCATATGAACATTCATGGGGTGATAACTACAGTGTTGTTGATGGTTGATCTACAATACACCCAACAAACCAAACAGTAATTAACTTAAACAAACACTTAATAAACTTTTAAAGGCTTATTCTAACTCGAATAATGAGGGGGAACGAGCCATTTTTTTAAATGACCAAAATCTTAGGACGAAACGAATGGCAAAACATGAACTAGTAGTAGTGGAAGAGTTGAAGGAAGAGCTGCTAAAAAAGGAGGAATAAAAAGGAAGTCAAAGGGATAAACGAATTTGAGCTTATTAATGCTGTTACGATACTGCTTGGCAAAGTATTCACCGATGCAAGAGGCTGGAGGAACCCAGAGACCAAGGAATCGCTAGTACGATTCTTGCTG
>NZ_MAIS01000140.1:0-8994 GCF_001680695.1 Paenibacillus sp. KS1
GGAACCACATTCCCTTCTGCATCGGCGTCAGTGCATAAATGTTCTCGATGTCCCCGAGATCCCTCGTCTGCTCCGCAATACGCTCCAGACCCTCAATACCAAGCCCGTTAACCAATACGTCACTAGGTGTCAATTCTGGCTTGTCTTTCGATGCGCAGTGAGCAACGATCTCCTGCAAACTTCCCTTCAGCAATCCTGCAAGCCGGTCAATCGTATCGCGGCGGTATTGCTTGCTGCTGTAGCTCACTTCCAATGCAAGAACCCCAGCCGATATCATCCCGTTAAAATCAAGCGTGGTGTTACGAGCCTGACGAACGCTTATCTCTGCGCCGCCCGAATATGGAGAGACTTCCATCTCATTGTTCTGCAAATCCTGATCGAATTGTCCCAAATAGTTGAAGCTGATTTCTGGCTGAGCTGATGCTTCTGATCGTGATACATTTTCCGTACCAGACATACCTGAGTCCGATAAATATCGATGAATGCCATAACCGATGCCTTTATTCGGAATACGTCGCAAATTTTCCTTCATTCGTTTGATTCGATAGGACAAACTCTTGTTCGGATCGCTCTCGAGCAGGAATGGATATTCACTCGTGAACCACCCCACAGTGCGCGAAATATCAAGCTCCGGCATGATATTTTCGCGGCCGTGTCCTTCAAGTGTAACTAAGGCTTTCTCATGTCCACACCATTGCTGTATAGCCATGCCGAGCGCCGCGAGCAGAATGTCGTTCATGTCTGTGTTATAAGCCCGGTGAACATGCTTCAGCAGCATATCCGTCTCCTCCCGGCTCCATTCTACTACGACCGACTCGCTATCCTGCTGCAAGGATGTCTCCGCTTCGAAATCCTTCGGCAAAGGCAAAATACTCGTTGCATTCGCTTCTGCCTGTTCCCAGAAGACTTGTTCCTCTATCATGGCTTCGCTTCGTGCATATGACGCGAGCTGATTCGCCCATGTGCGGAAGCTGTCCGTCTTGGCAGGCAGCCGAACAGGCTCTCCCTTCAACGCTTGTTCATATCCAGTAGCGATATCCTCCAGCAAGATGCGCCAGGACACACCGTCAACAACGCCATGGTGCATGACAAGCAGAAGATGATCCCCCTCATCGGTACGGAACAATCCGGCTCTTGCCAACGGCCCATCGTGCAGGTCGAAGCTGCGCTGAATCTCCGTGGCCTTGGCTTCAATGATCTGCCGTACATTCTGCTCATGATCACCTGATGCTGAGCCAGTAAGGTTCAGAACTTCCAGATGGAACAATTCTCCCTCTTCGATTGCGCGATTCCAAGCTGTATAATCACCTTGATCATTCCGTCGGAATACGATGCGCAGCGCATCGTGATGTTCCGTTACTGCCTGAAGTACATTGCGGATTGCCGCTTCGTTAAAGCCTTCTCTCCGGTACAGCATGATCGACTGGTTATAGTGATGCGCATCGGCAAACTGCTGTTCAAAAAACCATCCAAGAATCGGCGTAAGCGGCACATCACCTGATACTTCGCCCTGATCTGCAACCTTGCTTGCCCTCTGCAAGTGGGACCCCAGTTGGGCAATCGTTGGATACTTGAACAGATCCCGAATTTCAAGCTTATAGCCTGCTTGCTGCAATCGGGAAGCAACTTGGATAGACTTGATGGAGTCGCCTCCAAGCTCAAAGAAATGATCCAGCACACCGACTCGTTCAATACCAAGGACGGTTTGCCATACATTCGCCAGCGCTAACTCCTCTTCCGTGCGTGGCGCCACGTATTCAATCCCCGTGTGCGCACCCGCTTCCGGGGCAGGCAGCGCCTTGCGATCGACTTTCCCGTTCGGTGTGAGCGGCAGGCGATCCAGTTGAACGAAATAGGATGGAATCATATATGCGGGCAATTCATCGGCCAATGCGCTTCTCAGTTCACTCACCGTCAGCTTGCGATCCGCAACGAAATAAGCGCATAATGCTTTTGTCCCGTTCGGATCCTGACGCGCCACGACGACACTCTCCCGAACAGTCTCCACCTTAAGAAGCTTGGACTCGACTTCGCCGATCTCAATGCGGTAACCGCGTATTTTCACCTGATGGTCGATACGGCCTAAATATTCGATGTTGCCATCCGGCATCCAACGAGCCAGATCCCCTGTGCGGTACATTCGGTGATCCTGCAGGAATGGATCTGCGACGAATTTCTCGCTCGTCATCTCTGGACGATTCCAATACCCACGACCGACGCATGGGCCACCGATATAGAGCTCCCCGATGACACCAACCGGAAGCAAGGAACGCTGTCCGTCCATAATGTACATCGTTACACCCGGCAATGGTTTTCCAATCGGCAGCGCTCTTGGAACAGTTGGAGTCGTTGGTTCATAATAGCTGGCATCGATGCATGTCTCAGTCACGCCATAGCTATTAATGATGCGGAACTGCGAACCGAATCGATCCAGCATCTTCTGAAACTCATCCGGCGGGCAATAGTCCGATCCAACGGCGACAAGCTTCAAGCTGCTGATATCCAGCTTGTTCTCATACACATATTCCATAAGCGGAATGACGATAGATGGCGTGCAGTCGAACATATGAAGACGATGCTTCCGGATCAATTCGTAGATTGCAGCCGGATTCGCACGTGCATGCTCAGGGCAAAGAACCAGTTCCCCGCCATGCAGCAGCGCACGAATCAAATCACCTGAAAATACGTCGAATGAGAAGCTCGCCCATTGCATCCAGCGAATGCTTTCTTCCCGCAGACGATATTCACGTTCCCAAGCCTTCGCCATAACTGTCAGTTGTCTGTGCTCAATCATGGCACCCTTCGGCTGTCCGGTCGTGCCCGATGTATAAATGACGTAAGCCAGGTGTTGTGGTTCAGTGATGGACACAAGATTGGCAGCATCCTCAGCATAGGATGACTCATCATCAAGCAGAACCCATGTACCGTCAAACGATGAGAGAGACTGTAAATGGCTCTGCGTCACCAATACGTTTGCCTTGGAATCCTCCAGCATGTAACGGATACGTTCTTCCGGATATTTCGGATCAATTGGAACGTAAGCGCCGCCTGCCTTCAAGATCGCCATAATGCCCACGATCATGTCCAGCGAACGGTCTGCCAAGATGCCGACGAGCTGCTCCGGCTGCACGCCGTGTTGACGAAGCGTACGTGCCAGACGGTTCGCCCTCTCGTTCAACTCCCGATACGACAGTTGTTCATTCTCATGCACGACCGCAGTTCGTTCCGGTGTAAGAGCGGCCTGCTCCTCAAAGAGTTGATGAACCGTGTGCTTCTGCTCCATTTCTGACGGATCATGATTGAACTTGAATCGAATTTGCTCTTGCTCACCCGGCGTCAACATCCCGAGCACGGAGATTTGCGCCTCAGGCGACTGTGCAATTGAATGAAGCAGCTGTCGATAATGATCCGCCATTCTTACGATTGTGTCTTGTCTGTATAAGGACGAAGCATACTCCAAGCTGCAAGCGAGCCCTTCCGCTCCTTCCGCAACGTCCAAGCTGAGATCGAACTTGGATATTTGGTGTTCGAAGCCATACGGCTTCAATTGGAGTCCTGGAAGTTCAAAATCCTTGTTCTCCATATTTTGTAGGGAGAACATCGTATCGAACAGCGGGTTGCGGCTCATGTCTCTTGTAACATGAAGCTTCTCAACAAGCTCTTCGAATGGGTACTCCTGATGTTCAAATGCAGCTAACGCCTGCTCCTTCACTTGTTCCAAATAAGCACGGAACGTCGATTCTCCAGCCGGATAATTGCGAATTGCGAGCGTATTGACGAACATACCGATAAGCGGCTGCAAATCGTCGTGCATTCTCCCTGCGTTCGTCGTGCCGACGACAATATCTTCCTGACCCGTGTACTTATGCAGCAGCACCGTGTAAGCTGCGAGCAGAACCATGTATAACGTCGTTCCGCTATCCGCTGCGAGGCGTTGCAATGCCGTACTTATATCCGAATCGACCGTAAATTCATAAGTCTCCCCTTCGTAGCTCTGAATGGCTGGACGCGCGTAATCCGTTGGAAGCTCAAGTACAGGCAGTTCTCCGCCAAATGTTTGCAGCCAATAGGCCTCCTGCTGCTTCGAGCGCTTCTGCTGTGCTTCCGACTGCTGCCAAGCGGCAAAGTCTTTATATTGAATGCGCAGCGGTGGCAGCTCCTCACCGCCGTACAACCGAGCGAATTCCTCTACTACGACTCCCATAGATGCACCGTCAGAAATGATATGGTGCATGTCATAGAGGAGCACATGACGATCCGGTTTCATTTCAATTAAGCCAACTCTCAGCAACGGCGGAGTCATCAAGTCGAACGCTCGGATAAATTCGCGGGCTTTCTGCACCGCTTCCTCCTCGCTTGCCTGCATATATTCAATGGCAAAGCTTACATCCTGATACACCTTCTGCACCGGTTCTCCGTCCATCAGCTCGAATCCGGTACGCAGTGTCTCATGTCGTGCAATCAGCTTGCGGAATGAGGCTTCGAGGCGTTCTCTATCCAGCAGTCCCTCCAGCAGCATGGCACCCGGCATATTGTAACTCTGTTCCGCACCTTCGAGCTGCTGCAGGACATACAGCCTCTTTTGCGCTGAAGATACCGAATAATACTCGCTTTCCTTCACCCGTTCAATCGCGCTGAACTCCTGCTGCTCCATCCCATCCATAAGCAAAGCCAATTCTTCGATCGTCGGATTGCGGAACAAATCCCGAAGCGGCACATTGACGTTCAACTCCTTGTGAAGCTTGCTTGCCAATGTAGCTGCCCGCAGCGAGTGTCCGCCAAGGGCGAAGAAATTATCCTTGATGCCGACCCTTTCCACACCAAGCGACTCCTGCCAGATTTGCGCAAGTCGTTCTTCAAGTGGAGTACGAGGGGCAATATACTCCGTGCCAATAGCCATGTTAGCTTGGGGATCGGGCAATGACTTGCGATCCAGCTTGCCGCTTGGCGTAAGTGGCAGCTGTTCCATTTGCACAAAGTGAGAAGGAATCATGTAATCCGGCAGATTGGAAGACAACGCCTCCCTTAATTCCGTCACAGTAAGCTCAGCGTCAGCTACCATGTACGCACACAGCATATGTTGGCCATTACCGTCCGGCCTAGCATCCACGATGACCTCTCGCACACCCGCTACCTTCTTCAAGCTCGACTCGATTTCGCCCAGCTCGATACGGAATCCACGGATTTTGACTTGGTGATCAATCCGTCCCAAATATTCAATTGTGCCGTTCGGCAGCCATCTGGCGGAATCACCAGTATGGTAAATGCGTTCACCTGGCACAAATGGATGAGCCGCAAATTTCTCTTCCGTTAATTCCGGACGGTTCAAGTAACCTCTCGCCAGTCCCTCACCGGCTATGCATAATTCTCCCGGCACATGTAACGGCTGCAACTCTCCAGAAGTATTCAAAATCAGCACACTCGCATTAGAGATCGGTGTACCAATGGTGATGGGTTGATCCTTCTCGAGGCCGATTGCGCAGGTCGCCACGACGCTGTTCTCTGTCGGGCCATATTCATTAAACAGCTTTACATCAGGAAGCTGCTCCTTGCTTCTAGCTACTAATGCACTGCTTACACTCTCGCCAGCCAATGTCACTGTACGCAGCGTAGACACAGATTCGGCCTGCATCACATTGAGCAGCGCTCCGTATAGATTTGGTACGCAAATGAAGTGCGTGATTCCCGATTGGCTGATAGCGCCATGCAAGGCGAGCGGATCCTTCGCGTCCTCTTCCTTAAGTAAAAATAAACCTGCGCCGGACAATAATGAGCAGAACGCGCTCATGACGAAGCCGTCAAAGGAAAATGAAAACAATTGCAAAACCCGGTCGGAGGAAGAAAGCCCGTATGTCCGAATTCTCCACAACAGCGCATTGACTGCGCTTCTATGTTCAATCATGACCCCTTTCGGATTGCCTGTCGTGCCCGAAGTATAGATGACATATGCCAAGTTGCTTGAATCGGACACAGAGGAAAGTTCCGTCTCGTCGTCATGATAATTATGTTCGCTATTCATATCCACGATCGTGCCTTCATAGGTGACACACTCGCGAAGATGGTCTTGAAGCAGTAGCGTCTGCGCTCCCGAATCCTCGAGCATATAACGAATGCGCTCCTGCGGATATTCAGGGTCGATCGGAACATAGGCCCCGCCAGCCTTCATGATGGCTAGCAAGCCTACAATCATTTCGAGCGACCGTTCGGCCATGATGCCAACGAGCTGATCGGATCGAACGCCAGCGTTCTGTAACGTACGCGCCAGCCTGTTCGCCCTTCCATTTAGCTCGGCATATGTTAACTGTTGCTGCCCATAAACTGCCGCAACAGCATCCGGCGTGCGACGTGCTTGTTCCGTGAAGAGTTCATGAATTGTTCGGTCACGTGGATACTCTGCAGCCGTCGTATTAAATCCGTGCAGGAGCAGCGATGTTTCCTCATCCGATAGTAAGCGAAGATCCCCCAAATTCGTATTTGGCTCAAGCAATACGATGCTCAGCACGCGCTGCAAATGCTCAATGATTTGCGATATAAATACCGAGTCATAGACACGTTCGTTATATACAACGCTCAAAAGGAGGTTCTCAGCTTCGAACTCAAATTGGAACAATACATCTGCAACAACCGTTGGAATAAAGTTAACGGTATGTATATTCTTCAGAGCTGCCATCGTATTGATGACAGGCAAGCCATTCTTTTCTTGTACATTCATCTGCTCAGTTATGAGCCGGAAGGGGATATGCTGATGTCGAATCGCTTCTGTAAAGGATTGTTTCAGTGAAGTAAGCAAGGATTTGAACGTGAGCTCTTCATTGACATTCTCCTTCAATAGGACGACTTGATTGATGGGTAGTCTCTTCTCCCCTGCTTTTCGCACGATAGGCATGCCGATGACGATGCGATTCTCGCTCGTGTATTTGTGCAGCAAGCATTGGATGCCACCTAGTAAAATCATGAAGGCTGCTTGATGCGAGCCCTTAGACATGCGAATAATTCGTTCCGAAATTTCAGCAGGCATTGTAACAGAAACGGAATAATGTCGTGCCGCTTCACTGCTTGGAGTGCTCGTGTAGGGCAAAGTCGTAGGCGTATCTTCAGTATCGAGTTTCGCTTTCCAAAATTCGATTTCTTTATCAAAAGCCATTCTGATCATCTCCCCTCTCAAATCAAGTAAAGCCCCTAGAGGACGGCATCCGTCCATCCGGGTACGTGCCTGTCAACCCATTGCACGCAGCCCGAATGAACGAAATCCAATCCTAGTGTCATGAATGACGCGTTAACAACCGAACAACAGTGTCAAATGCAGCGATTTAGAATGCAAAGTCAATTTCTTCTTCCATTTCTTCCTCTTGATTAGCACTGCCGCTCAGTTGAATATCCTCCAAGCGGATGTCAGGCTGCTCGCAAGCTTGAGAAAGAATTTCTAAGAAGTCTTCTGCGAAATTCGCAATCATGTTGGCGGAAAACAGCTTCGTGCAATATTCAAACTGCCCGCTCAGCATGCCGTCTTCGATAGCCATTTCCAAGGTTAAATCGAATTTCGCAACCGTATGTGATGGAATTAGAGGCTCGAAGGCCAATTCTCCCAGGTTGATCGTACGCGCTTTTGCGTTCTGCAGCACGAACATTGTGTCGAATACCGGATTACGGCCTGGAACCCAAGCATCCTCTAACTGCTCCACCAGCTTATCGAACGGATAATCCTGATGCTCGAAGGCGCTCAGCGTCGATTCCTTCACTTCCTCTAAATAACTGCGGAACGTCTTGTCATCATTTGGGTAATTGCGAATCGCAAGCGAATTGACGAACATCCCGATTAGCGGTTCTACATCTACATGGGTTCTGCCCGCAATTGGGGTACCCACAACCAGGTCATTTTGTCCTGAATATTTATGAAGCAAGGTCGTATAAGCTGCCAGCAGCACCATATATACTGTTGCTCCCGATTGGGATGCCAAGCGCTGCAGCTTCTCGTTCAACTGCCCATCAATCGCAAAGTGCAGCTTATCTCCTTCATAGCTGCGATGTTCGCCTCTTGCAAATTCGGTCGGCAGCTCCAGTAACGGAAGTTCATTGCCCAATGTCCGCAGCCAGTATTCTTCATGTTCCTTCATCTGCTCGCTGCTTGCTTCTGCTTGCTGCCACAGCACATAATCTTTGTACTGGATTTCAAGTGGAGGAAGTTCCTCCCCGTTGTACAAGCGAGCAAGCTCATCAACCAATATGTCCATAGAGATCCCGTCCGAAATGATGTGATGCATATCGAACAGCAATAGATGTTGTTCTTCTTGCTCAAGTTGGACAAGTCCGACTCTCAGTAGTGGAGGCTGCTCCAGATCAAAGTCGCGGACAAACTGCTCGGTAACCTGATCGATATCCTTCTCTCTCGCAGTCGAATACTCTAACGCGAAATCAACGTGCTGGTGTACGCGCTGTACAGGCTCACCATCAACCATTTCGAAGCTTGTGCGCAGTGTGTCATGGCGTGCAATCAATTGCAGAAGCGCCGCTTCCAGTCGATTTCGATCGATGTGTCCACTGACGGACATCGCCCCCGGCATGTTGTAGCTCTGCTGCGCTCCTTCAGCCTGGTGCAGAATGTATAACCGCTTTTGGGCTGAAGCCAATGGATAATGCTCGGCCATTGGCGCGATAGGAATCGCTCGGTGCTCCTGCTTCTCCAACTCGCCGATCGCCTGCGCCATCGCTTCCAGCGTCGAATAGTGGAAAATATCCCGTAGCGGAAGAGCAACGTGCATTTCCTTGCTTACCTTGCTTGCCAACGCAGTTGCGCGCAAGGAGTGCCCTCCCAATTCGAAGAAGTCGTCCTTCACTCCGATTTGATCGAGAACGAGTACTTCCTGCCATATGCGAACGAGCTTCACTTCCAATGCTGTTCGTGGTGCATCGTGATCAGTTCCCGTCCGAATCACGTCCTTCGGAGCAGGGAGCGCTTTACGATCAAGCTTGCCGTTCGGCGCCAGCGGCATCTGC
>NZ_MAIS01000165.1:0-4663 GCF_001680695.1 Paenibacillus sp. KS1
GACGCCGATGCAGAAGGGAATGTGGTTCCACAGCGCGATGGACAGTCTGACGGGGGCGTATCATGAGCAGACGATGTTCACATTGGAAGGTACGCTTGATGTGGAACTATTCTCCAGCAGTCTGAACGAATTGGCAAAGCGGCACGCTGTGTTGCGAACGAACTTCATTAGCGGCCCTCAAGGCGAACCGGTACAAGTCGTATTCCGGAACAAGCCAATAGGATTTTCGTTCCAGGATGTGCGCGCTCTGAATGAAGAGGAGCAGCAATCCTTCATTCAAGAAACGGTCAGCAGTGACCAACTGCTTGGCTTCGATCTCGCACAAGGTGCCCTGATGCGCGTATCGGCTATCCGTACAGGGGAATTGAGCTGCCGTGTACTGTGGAGCTCTCACCATATCTTAATGGACGGCTGGTGCCTGCCCCAGCTGATGCAAGAACTGTTCGATACGTATGCCGCCTTACTGGAGCGGAAGACGCCGGATAGAACAGCGGTTCCAGCTTACAGCCAATACATTGAATGGCTAGGGCAGCAGGACGAGGAGGCGGCCGGGACTTATTGGTCTGCATACTTGGCTGATTACGATCAGGTAACAGAGATCCCGCAAGAATCATCGGCGGGAATCGATAACGAACCATATAAGGCTGAAAAATGGAGTCGTGAATTGGATGCTGGCTTGAGCGCATCCATTAGCCGGACGGCGAGACAGCATCAGGTTACGCTTAATACTTTACTGCAAGCGGCATGGGGCGTTATTTTGCAAAAATACAATGGCACAAATGATGTTGTTTTCGGCAGCGTCGTATCAGGCAGACCAGCAGAGGTGCCAGGCATTGAGACGATGATCGGCTTATTCATTAATACGATTCCGATCCGCGTCAAGTGCGAGGGAAGCACCAGCTTTGCGGAACTGATGGGGCTGCTTCAAGAACAAGCGCTGGAGTCCGGCAAGTACGATTATTATCCGCTGTATGAGATACAATCTCGCAGTGCGCTGAAGCAGAATGCGATCAGACAAATTATGGTGTTCGAGAACTACCCGATGGACGAACAGCTAGAGCAGGCGGGCGGCGACGAGCTTGGTATGCCATCCTTAACTGATGTAGCGGTGGAGGAACAGACCAATTACGACTTCAACTTGATCGTTGTACCGGGAGAACAGATCTCTATTCGGTTTGATTACAATGCTAACCGCTTCGTACAAGCAGACATGGAACGGTTGATGGGGCATTTGAACAATATTTTGGAGCAGATCGTAGACAATCCACGGCTTGCTGTAGAAGATCTGGAGCTCGCGACGGAAGCCGAGAAGTCGGAAGTGATCCAATCATTCAACGATACACTTACGAACTACCCTCGAGAGATGATGCTGCATCGCTTATTCGAGGAGCAAGCCGAACGACATCCAGATGCAGTTGCCATCTCCTTCCGAGATGTCCAGATGACGTATCGTGATTTGAACGATCGGGCGAACCGATTGGCACGTACATTGCGGGCAGTCGGAGTTGGAACGGATAAGCTGGTAGGTCTCATGTCTGAACGTTCGCCGGATATGATTATTGGCATTCTGGCAATCTTGAAGGCAGGAGGCGGGTATGTGCCAATCGATCCGGAATATCCGGAAGACCGGATTCGGTACATGCTTGAAGATTCCGGTGCGCGAATCATGCTGGCACAGCAGCACTTAACGGGGAAAATTCCAGCAATGGACGCATCGCCACTTGACGCAATTATCATTCTTGACACCGAAACATCCTATGACAGCAACGGTTCGAATCTTGAGGCGAACACAGACGCAAGCAGCGAGAACTTAGCCTATGTCATCTACACATCCGGCACGACGGGTAAGCCGAAGGGGAACTTGACGACGCACCGCAATATTGTACGCGTGGTGAGAGAAACCGAATATATCGACATCACGAACCATGACAACGTGCTGCAGATGTCCAGCTATGCATTTGACGGGTCGACCTTCGACATCTATGGTGCACTGCTGAACGGGGCCAAGCTTGTTCTTGTACCACACGAGACGCTTCTGGAAGTGCGGCAATTGGCTGAGTTGATCGTACAAGAGAAGATTTCGGTTATGTTCATCACGACGGCGTACTTCAACGTACTGGTTGATGTCCAGGCTTCCTGCTTGAGCAATATTCGGGCTATCTTATTCGGTGGAGAACGGGTATCTGTCAGCCACGTCTGCAAGGCGCTCAATCATGTCGCGCCAGGTACACTCAAGCATGTATATGGCCCGACGGAGAGCACCGTATTCGCGACTTGCCACGATGTGTACGAAGTCACGGAGAATGCGGTGACGGTACCGATTGGACGTCCGATCAGCAATACGTCAATCTATATCGTTGATGCGAACAATAAGCTGCAGCCAGTAGGCGTTGCCGGCGAGTTGTGCGTGGCAGGTGATGGATTGGCACGAGGATATTTGAATCGTCCAGACTTGACGGCAGAGAAGTTCGTCGATTCCCCGTACGTCCAGGGAGAGCGGATGTACCGCACGGGAGACTTGGCGAAATGGCTTCCTGACGGTTCCATTGAATATGTTGGCCGAATCGACCAACAGGTGAAAATTCGCGGATATCGGATTGAGCTAGGTGAGATCGAGGCGCAGCTGCTGAATGTAGAGGATGTGCAGGAAGCGGTCGTCGTCGCACGAGACACTGACACAGGCGAGAAGCAGCTATGCGCCTACTATGTAGCGATGCGTCCGCTTGAGGGGAATCATTTGCGCGAAGTGATGGGTCAAGCTATGCCAAGTTATATGCTTCCAGCGCACTTTATTCAGCTGGAACAGCTTCCACTCACACCGAACGGCAAGGTAGACCGCAAGGCGCTGCCGGCTCCGGAAGAAGGACGGAGCGGAGAGACTTTCGTTGCGCCTCGGACGCCGCTTGAAGCACAGCTTGTTCAAATTTGGCAGGATGTGCTCGGTATTAGCAGTGTAAGCGTGACGGATCATTTCTTCGAGTTGGGTGGTCATTCCCTGAAGGCGACGCTGCTCGTGAACAGACTGCATCAGGAGCTTAATATCGAGTTGCCCTTGAAAGATGTATTTCAATATCCGACGCTTGAAGCGATGGCGAAGCGACTCAGCAATGCGGAGGGAAGCAGGCATGTGAGTATCCCGGTGGCGGCTCCAAGCCAGCATTATCCGGTGTCTTCGGCTCAAAAACGCTTGTATATTCTTCATCAGCTTGAAGGGGCGGAGCTGAGTTACAACATGCCGAACATGATGCTGCTTGTGGGAGCTGTGGATCTTGGGCGATTGGAAAAAGCCTTCAAGAGATTGATTGAGCGTCATGAAACGCTGCGCACCGGATTTGAGATTGTGAACGGCGAGCCTGTTCAACGGATTTACCCGGAAGTAAACTTCGCAATCGAGCATGTGCTCGCAAGCGAGGAAGGTGCTTCGAAGCTTATGCAGCAGTTTGTGCGTTCCTTCCAATTGGAGAAACCGCCTCTGCTGCGAATCGGAGTTATCGAATTGTCCGAAGAACGTTCCATTCTCATGTTCGATATGCATCATATCATCTCAGACGGTACGTCGATGGGCATTCTCATCAATGAGTTTGTCCGCTTGTACAGTGGAGAAGAGCTTGCGCCGCTGCGGATTCAATATAAGGATTACGCCGTATGGCAGCAATCGGATACTCAGCAGGAGGCAATGAAGCTGCAAGAAGGATATTGGCTGAAGGTACTGGGGGGAGAGCTCCCGGTGCTGGAAATGCCGACGGACTCCATTCGTCCGACAACGCAAAGCTTCCGCGGAGATTTGCTGCAGTTCGATCTAGATCCAGTGAGAAGTACGGGGCTGCGGAGAATTGCAGCGGAGAACGGAGCCACAATGTATATGGTGCTGATCGCGCTGTACAAGACGATGCTTCACAAGTATTCCGCTCAAGAGGACATTATCGTAGGTACGCCGATCGCAGGCCGGAACCATGGAGACTTACAGCCGCTTCTCGGCATGTTCGTCAATACGCTGGCCATTCGAAGCTATCCGGCTGCCAGCAAGACTTTCTTATCCTATTTGGATGAAATAAAAGAAACAACGCTTGGCGCCTTCGAGAATCAGAATTATCCATTCGAAGCATTGGTCGAACAGGTGCAAGTGATGCGCGATATGAGCCGCAATCCGGTATTTGATACGATGTTTATTTTGCAAAATGCGGATCAAGGTGAAATGAAGATTGATGGGGTACGACTCCAGTCGGTGCCGAATGAACACACCGTATCCAAGTTCGATTTGACCTTCCAAGCGGAAGAGGATGAAGCGGAAATCGTGTGCAGCATTGAATACGCAACAGATTTATTCAAGCGAGGCACGATTGAGCGAATGGCAAGACATTTCGAACAATTAGTCGATGCGGTGCTGGATAACCCGCAAGCAAGTCTGTCTAACTTGAGCATGGTAACCAATGAGGAAAAGGCGCTGCTTCAGGATAAGTTCAATGATACAGATATGGCGCATCCATGCGACAAGACGGTTCATGAACTGTTCGCGGAACAGGTGGAGCGGACACCAGATGCTGTCGCTGTCGTCTCTGGCTGCGAGCAATTAAGCTACAGAGAGCTCAACCGGAAGGCGAATCAGCTAGCGTGGAAGCTGCGTGAGTATGGGGTGACCGCAGAGCAGCCTGTCGGCATTATT
>NZ_MAIS01000097.1:0-22294 GCF_001680695.1 Paenibacillus sp. KS1
CGTAAGTGTTAGCGCAATAGTAACATACCAAATTTTTCATTGCAACACCCAAATTGTTAAATAATAACTTTTTTCTGACATACATACCGCTCGGTATTCGGCGGTTCCTAAATATTTCATTCGATTTTTTAATAAGTAAGAATTCGTATTTCCCAGTATATTATTTCGAAATTGGCGGCTCTGCCAGGTAATTTTTTTGTATAACTTTGCCAGCAACACATTGGTTGTCATATAATTGGCTCCTAGTCAATCTAAATAATATCTGAAAATAACTGAAAATACTCTCATCAGGATACCATTTAGGCCTATTAATCATAATACTATGCTCTCTCCTTCGCAGCATGAAATAGGAAGGTAAGCCTTGATGAAGCAGGGCAAACTAGCAATCCATTGTTGCAGTTGTGTTTGAATCAGTTTTGTTAATTCCGGCTCCGCCCGTGCAGCCTAAAGTAGAACCCAATAGAGCTCTTGTCAGACAGTTACATCTGTGATATAATATGATATTGTAAGTTCAATTTAACCCCTTTTACGTTCCTCGCTAGAAGAATAACCCTTCGTGACCACGAGGTTTTAAATTCCTATTTTGAATAACCCAAACGAAGTATGAGTTTATGTAAAGACGAAATTCTGATTCACACTGGCGCGGTCATCGGAGCCGCAAGGACAAAAGAGAGGTAGGGCTTTTGTTGTTTTAGAAGTGTCATTATTCTGTTAACCTATATAAAATGAACTGAAGTTCAACTGTAATCCCCCGTTCATTTTATGCAACTAGAAAACAACCAGGGACCAGCTGCAGCCATACTACAGGCTGTCAGGGGTTAAATAGTTGGCGTCATGCTGCGCCAGACCAAAACACAAACCCCCGGGGCGCTGCCATAGCAGCTTCACGGGGGTTTTCCATCTGCCCTATACTTTGTAACCATTAATCGGCGATTTGATCTGCGCGCCTCTCTTCATATATTCAAGCAGCGCCACCGAATTGTTATCCATGCCGCCACGTTGACACGGTAGCCGATGTATTGCCCCGACTATTACAATGAACGTTACATACAAATGATTTACCGCACTCATTTCTCTCAAATCTCCAAACACATGCTCTTTATGAACAACGGCTGTAACCACAGTTCGCACACGTCTTGCAACCTTCCATATTAATGAGCGACGCTGAGCCACAAGAAGGACATAAGTCTCTCGACATCCCGTTCTTCATCTGAGGAGATGTATTTTTCTGAGCAGATGATGAATCTTCAATCGCAGCTGCGATTGGTGCCTGCTCGATCGATTCCTGTCGTACAGAATTAACCTGTTGATGATTGCCATCGGCAGTCTGATTGTTGCTGTTTGACTGATGGCCATTTTCACTCGATTGTTGGTTATTGTTGTGCGACTGACCGCTGTCATTTTGATGGTTCTGCTGACCGTTTCTCCCTTCATTATTTCGCTGACGCTCTTGATCACATGCCTGCTCCTGCATATGTGTCTCCAGCGCTTTTGCGACTGCATCTGCAATCGACTCCACCCGATTAGCCCCGAAGCCAACGGAACCTGAACCACCGATTCCCTTCAAATGCTTGATTAACAGCTCTACTTTGTTGCCATGATCGCCATAGCGCAGGAACAGTGAACATACGCGGCCTAGCGCTTCTGCCATCGCAAATACATCGGATCCAGCCTTGCCAACGTTTAAGAAGATTTCTGCAGGAATGTCATTCAAATCATTAATCGTAATGTACGCCATCCCGAACGGCGTATTAATCTTATACGTTGCTCCGCGCAATACTTGTGGACGGCGCTTGTACACATTATTTGAGCTTACTGATTCAGATTCTTCCCCCTTGGTTGCAGTTACCTCAGCAGATGGAGAAGCATTGCCATGTGTAGATTCCTGACCGTCATTACTTTCCTGCGCTCGCACTCTATCCTTCTCTTCACGATCTGAAGAGATACTAGATGATGCACCAGACGAGCCGGTATCCTGACGACGAAGCTGCTGCTCATTTCCGTCCCCATTATTCTTCGTCTTCTGCTGATCTTCCGAGACAGAGGAAGACTCGCAATGCAGAACCCCTCCTTGTGTTGATTGCGACTTCTCCTGACAGTCCGTACTAAAATGATTCTGCACGGATTGCTGCTTCTCCTGATTGTCCCCACGGAAATCATCCTGCTCAGGCTGCTTTCCCTGCGAGTTCGAATGGGAATCAGCTTGCCCCGATTCTGAATGGTTGCTCTCTTCCTGCTTCGACTCTTTCTCCGTCGACAGCACTTGCACGTCTCGACTTCCATCCCGATATATGGTTACACCTTTACATCCGAGGTCGAACGCCAGTTCATACAATTCCTTCGTCTGCTCGACAGTAAAGTCATTCGGACAGTTCGCCGTTTTGGAAATCGAGCTGTCCACCCAGCGCTGAATCGCTGCTTGCGCACGTATATGATCCTCTGCTGACAGATCCATCGCTGTTACAAAGTAATCCGGCAGCTGGTCGTTCGGATGCGCATCCTTCCATTGCTGCGCAATCGGCACGAACTGCTCGTCATAGCCGAGACGGCTCTGGCGGTAATATTTGAAGGCGAAGTACGGCTCGATCCCGGTGGAAGTGCCAACCATGGTACCCGTGCTGCCCGTCGGCGCTTGTGTAATGACCGTTACATTACGCATCCCCTTCGCTTGAATTGCTTCTTCGACCTCAGGATATACACCGCACATTTGCTTCATGAAGCCGCTTGACAAGTAAGGCTCTGCTTGGAAGGCAGGGAAAGCACCTTTCTCCGCAGCAATATCCGCAGAAGCCAAGTAGGCCTCGCGGGCAATAAAGCCGAACAGTCGGTCAAGGAATTCGAGCGAGTAAGGACTTCCATATCGGATTCCAAGCTTGATCATCAATTCCGCCAATCCCATCGAGCCAAGCCCGACACGCCGCTCCTTCTGTTGATTGTTTTTATTCTCCTCAAAATGATACGGAGTCTTATCTATGACGTTATCGAGGAAGCGCACCGCATAACGCGTTACCTTCGATAGCTCCTCCCAAGCCACATCCCGCTTCTCAGCATCATAAAACTTGGACAGGTTGAGCGCAGATAAATTGCAGACACCCCACGCCGGCAGTCCCTGTTCTCCACAAGGATTCGTACAGATAATCGGGTTGAAATACCAGCTGTTCGACATCTGATTATAATGCTCCATGAAGACAACACCCGGCTCCGCCGACTTCCACGCCGACTCTATAATCGTATGCCAAATGTCGCGGGCCTTAACTGTCTGATAAGGAATGACGGACTTGCCTGCCTTCTTCCACTTCTCCAAATCTCCATCCCACTGCTCATCATAGTCCGGATCACTCGTATCTGGGAATACAAGCTCCCAGTCCAAGTTCTCCTTCACGGCTTTCATAAATCCATTGCTAACACAGACAGATAAGTTCGCATTCGTCACTTGACCTGCAGTCTGCTTCACCGTAATAAAATCCAAAATGTCCGGATGCCAATCATACATCATTAACATTAAGGCACCACGCCGGCTGCCGCCCTGCTCGATAAGTCCTGTCGTATAGCTGAATAAGCCTCCCCATGAAACCGCTCCACTGGATGAGCCATTAACACCACGCACAATAGCCCGTCTTGGACGAAGCGAGGATAGATTGATGCCAACGCCGCCACCCCGAGCCATAATCTCTGTCATTTCCGAGAGCGTCTGCATAATCCCGCCTCGACTATCCTTCGGAGACGGAATGACATAGCAATTGAACAAGGTTAGCTCCTCGCTTGCTCCTGCTCCTGCTGCGATTCGTCCACCCGGGACAAGCTTCCAATCATCGAGAATATATCTGAATTTGTCCGTCCATTCCGCTTGCTTCTCCGTAGTCTCAACGGAGGCAATTGCAGATGCCAATCGATCCCACATTTCCTCCGGTGTTTTCTCCACGGTCAGGGTCACGTGCTCAATAGATGTCTGGATGGTCGCCCCGCTTCGGAGTGCAACAGATAAGTTCCGGCCATTACGTGCAGTAACCTCTCCAACCTCCTTCGTCGGAAATTTCGGATCATCTTTCGTTAATACAAGTACAACGTCTCCCACTCGGGTATTGTTCGTATCTGCATCCTTTTTTGCATATCGATCTAGAAATATCTTCTCACTTAGTCCTTCCAAGCGTTTCTTCTGTGACATATTCAAAGAGAACGACCTCCTGGCTTCTTCAATTCATCAAATCATTACTGACAACCACGTGCGTTAGACCTGCTTACATGGTATGTACTCAACACTATATCTAGTGTCCAAAAAGTATTTTACATCAACATATACAAAACCACTGTGATAAATCCCTCATTCCAAACTCTTTCCATCGTATCGTATGAACAGTTATGAAATAAGAAGATTACGTCCATACTACACGGTAATGAAGAATAACGAATCGATTAGGGAGGGAGACAACATGCGTACGTATCAGCCGTCGAACGAAGAGTCTCGTACACCGAGTAACGCTTCTACAACACTAGCTTACCCCGGAATCGATGCATCTATGGGAGCTGTGGGCAATAATGGAGATAACCCCTCCACATCCTCCCGTACTAGCACAGCTGCAATAGGTCGCATCCCCCTTACTATCGAGAACGGATGGACGGACGAGCTTCTTGCTCGCATTGACAAAAACAGCCCTTGGGATGATTGGACCTTATTCCGGCTTGCATACGAAGCCCAGCAGGCAAAGCGGATTCATGCATTTGACGAGCTTCAATGCTTAACTCATATTACAAACGTCGATCCACTGCCGCATCAGTTAGAGACAGCCCGCAAAGTGCTGCATGATATGCGAGGCAGAGCAATATTAGCCGATGAAGTAGGTCTCGGGAAGACGATCGAGGCCGGTCTTGTATTGAAGGAATATATGATTCGTGGACTTGTGAAGCGAGTGCTCATCTTAGTGCCTGCCTCACTTGTGCTGCAATGGGTTCGTGAGTTGAACCATAAGTTCGGCATCCCCGCAATCGCCCAAAAGAAGGGATATCAATGGGCGAATGACATCGTAGTCGCTTCCATGGATACAGCTAAGCGCGATCCGCACAAGGAAATTCTCATGGAGCAGGAGTACGATATGTTAATCGTTGACGAGGCCCATAAACTGAAAAATCGGAAAACAACGAACTATCAATTCATTCAGCATTTGCGCAAGAAATACTGTCTTCTGCTAACTGCTACACCCGTTCAGAATGATATGAACGAGTTGTATAACTTGATCAATCTGCTGAAGCCAGGTCAGCTGGGCGGTCAAGGGGAGTTCAGCACGAACTTCGTCGCAGACAAGCGGATGCCGAAGAATGAGGGCATGCTCCAGAGCGAGCTGTCGAAGGTCATGGTGCGCAATCGCAGGGGGGAAGGCAATGTTCATTTTACGAAGCGTATCGTTAAGAATGTTCCACTCACCCTCTCGCCGGAAGAACAGGCGCTCTATGATGGAGTCACTCGATTTGTAAAGGAGCAATATCGAACAAGCAGCGGGGATATCGGCAGCATGTTCTCCCTCATTACGCTGCAGCGGGAAGTATGCTCCAGTCGGGATGCCGTCTTCTTAACACTCGTGAATTTGTCAAAGAAGCTTGCCGAGGACTCCCCTATTCGCAATTATATCTGGGATCTTGTCGATCTCATTAAAGGCATTAATGCGAATACCAAAGCCGAAACGGCGATGAACATTATTCGCGAGATTAATGAAAAAGTTATCGTGTTTACCGAATACAGAGCTACCCAGGAGTACTTGCTGCAGTATTTCCGCAATGCCGGTCTAGTCGCAGTTCCTTACAGCGGAGGGATGAACCGCGGCAAGAAGGATTGGATGATGGATCTTTTCCGCGGACGGGCACAGGTCATGATTGCAACAGAAGCCGGGGGCGAAGGTATCAATCTGCAGTTCTGCCATCATATGATTAATTTTGATTTGCCATGGAACCCGATGCGCGTAGAGCAGCGGATTGGTAGGGTACATCGGCTTGGTCAGAACAATGATGTGAAGATCTACAACCTATCAACGCAAGGAACAATTGAAGAATATATATTGAACCTGCTTCATGAGAAAATCAACATGTTCGAGATGGTCATCGGCAGTCTCGACATGATCCTGGAACGGTTCGAGAAGCAGGATTCTCTCGAGAAGAGCCTCTCCCGCATTCTTCTGGAATCGGATTCGGAAGATCTGATTCGCACCGAGGTGGAGCGTTTAGGCAATTCGTTAAATGCGATACGTGAAGAAATAGATATGGAAGACGACGAGAAGAGCGCAGCAATAAGTAATCTCCTGCATAACATGAGTGCCGAGATTGAAGGATGATGACAGAATAGGAGGTAGGAAGGAATGAATACGGAGCAAGTACGACGATTTGTGCTCGATTATTTGGAGGCCACCGATTGTCATATCATGGAGACCTCACCTGCCAGTGTAACCGTGAAGCTGTCAGAACGAGCCGACCGTAAGCTTACGAACCGTCCCTACTATTGGGGTTTTGTTGATCGCACAGGGGCAGAGCCCGAGACGATGCGATTCACCTTCGTATTCGATCCTTCTGCGATGCCGCCTGAACCCCATCGTGGACCTTCTGCCCCGCCAGTCCTGCCGCCTGCGGGTAACGCCACAGCTCCGCCAACTGGTGCAGCTATTGCTCCGCCTCCGGGCTCTACCCTTGCCGGTACAGCCCCCGGTGACTCCATCCTCGGTCGCTACTTCGGCGTAGCACCCGCCTTTACAGGCGGCGGTGGAGGCTTAGGACGAATTCCACGCGAGGATGTTACCTTCGGCAGCCGGCGGTTGTCGAGCATCATGCAAGCGGTTCATGAAGAGGGTCGCTTCATTCAATTGTTCGCTGAACCAGCCAATGCCGGCAGTACTGCTGCAAGCAGCTCCACACGAGGTAGTAAGCGTTCTACTGCATATGAGCCATGGCTTCTCTTAAATCTTAACGTCGAATTTTCTTGCGATCTGAAGAGAGAGGAAATTCATTCGTTCGGAATATCTCTTGTAACGGGACGCATTCGGACTGACTTCATGGAACAGCTGCTGTCCATGCCCTTGTCCCCTAAGCTTCCTTCCAATGTGCATGTTGCGTCTTGGTCGTTGTCTATTCAACAAGCCCGCGAGGCTGTAGAAAGACATTTAATCGATCTCATCTCTACCTATGACGATACATGGGCTGTGGAGGCGTCAGAACGATTGGAAGAAGAGCTTGCGAGATTGAAGTCTTATTACGAACCTCAGCTTCAGCAATTCAGCACCGATGCCGAGCAGGCTGCGAGTACGCCATTCAACAAGGACAAGCATGGCGGGAATGGTTCCGACACTGATCCCGAACAAGGGAATACAAATTCCCCTTCGAAACAAGAACAGATCCAGCAGCAATATGACATGAGGTGCCAAGAGATTCGGTGGCAGTTCGAGCCTCGGATTGCGGTCAATATTCTCAATGCAGGTTTGATTCATCTTCCTTCGACATTGACCTAAGCCTATCAATCATGAACAGTGCAGAAACGCCACATTGCGGCAAAAATAGAACGTGTAAAGGACAAGCACCTGAACAATGGAACGACACCATTTTTAGAGCTTGTCCTTTACAATTAAGGATATCTACTAACAGCAACCGATACAGGCAGCCTGTAACAACGGAAATTAGAGGTGATTCGCATGAATAATGAACCTTGGTGGACGAAATTGGCTTATATCGCCGCATCCGCTGCACTGACTTCCCTTGTAGCTGGCAGTGTTACTGTCGGCATTCTGTTTGCATCAAGCGAAGCCAAGACACTATCGGGCAGAACCAATGAGAACATTGTAGGCGAGGCTTATGCTCCGCTCTCCCTTCAACAATCCTTATTTAGTGAACATTCGCTCATCTTGACGTCTACTTCTGCTTCGTCTACCTATCAAACCTTCCAGCCCGCCCCCGCATCTTTGACCCTGCTTCCAGGGGGTGGAGAGAACAAACAGATTGATGAAGCAATTATCCACTATCAGCAGCAGCTCGCCAAGAAAGCCCCATTCCAGCAATGGGAGCATGCAGATACAGAACGCTTCCCTCTTGGGCCAGGCATGCATGGGTGGTTCATCCGCGTCATGGACAAGCAAAAGCAAATTGGATATATGATTCTACAGGCAGATGCCGATGGTCAAATACGACTGTCGGAATATGGGCTTGGCGAACAGCAACCCTTTGATGAGTCGACCTTACAGGATGCATTGTTATATCGACAGCAGCAGCTTGTTGAGGAACGTAATAAGAAAGTACGGGTAACGAGTATTTACCCGTACCAGCTAGCCCCGCTGCTTACCGTATGGCGAGTGGAATGGCACAACGGGAACGTTGATTGGCTTGATGCGCAAAGTGGAGAATGGCTCCCGCTGCCGAAGCAGTATGCACCAGCGCCAACAAAACGAGATGCAAATAATGGCCCTACATTGCTGAGCCAGCCCTCAGAGAATCGATCTAATCGCATGGACAGCAAGGAACGATTGCTTCCGACACAATTGCTATCCTATCATGCCGTCGCCTCCTCGCAGAGCTACAGCGAGGTTGCCTCATCAAGCAGTTTGATTGAACCATTCGATCCCTATGAGAATGTGAAGTGGATGACTAAGCTATCTATGAATAGCTCCAAGGAGCTTCCTCTTACTTATCGTGATCAAAATTGGGTTTATGTACAGCGCATAAGTGGCGGGGCTGTTAATCAACCTTTTTCGTATATCGGGATTCAGAGATGGATGCTTGGAGGAGGAAATAGAGATGGTCAGAGCAATTCAAGCGATTTGGCAAAGACAAGAGACAATGTGTATGTAATTGTCGCTTCTCCTGACATGAAATCCATACGCTGGCTGCCCTCCTCAGATGCATTGCAAGCGGGGGCATTTATTCCACAGTCGTAAAAAATATGTTCATAGCTTGATCCTTGCAAAGAGGCACGACCTTCAAAGGCGTGCCCCTTTTTTTTGCCTAAGGTTGAGAAGGCGTCCCAGATCCTGATGATGGAGAATTTGAGGCTGTTTTGACTTGTTTGCGCAATAGTCGGAGCACATTTAGTTCTCTGGCCCGCTTGAGTAGAGGCTTGCTTGCACTCCCCCATTGGCCAGCCCACATTTTGACTCCGAATGGCACCATTCCGAACCACTTCGTTTGCCACGATTCCTTTGCACGATTTTTCCGCTCCATTTGACGCTCCCGACGCGCTTCAACCGGCGTATCCATATAGGTGACAACGCGTTGTGTAATGTATTTAATCAAGTCTTCTCCTTTTCCTGCTTTAGCCATAACGGTTCTCAATCCTCTCGTCGTTATCTCTTGGCTGCCTCGCCCCGTCATTCTTAGGATACCCAGATCTACGGCGCACCAACCCAAATTGGCAGGAATGAGGTTGTGCTTCGCTGTACACGATAAAGATGGAATGATTATGTTGACCATGTGACAGAAAGAAGGGATTGCTTTATGCTACATCAACCGTCATGTGCATCGCGATTGCGCCGAATGGTCGCTGGCATTATAGCTATTGTCATCGGGTGTACCGCTAATATTGGGATAGGACAGGCCGGACGTGCTGCCGCCACATATGAGACTGCCGTATATCAGGAATTAGCCGTGGACGCAATCCCTGAACCTTTTGCAGCATCTGTCCCACCCAATACAGAACCAATTGGATCCCTTCCGAGTCTTCCCTTTTCTAAGCTGGTCTTAATTGATGCAGGACATGGGGGAATTGACGGGGGAACAACTCACGGCAATATCTTGGAGAAGGACATTAATTTAGCTATCGCTCAGAAGTTGTATCTTATGCTGAAGTCGAGGGGCATTCCGGTCATTGTCAACCGAACCGGTGATTATGCGCTTAGCGATGATAACCGATGGTCGGCCACCCGCTCTAGACATCGCAAGGATCTTGCACAGCGTCGGCAGCTAAGTCAAGAACTCCCCGTATCCATATTCATCAGCATTCATGTCAATTGGAACAAAAACAAAGCTGCACGCGGCCCGATTGTGCTGCATCAGAAAGAAGGGCGAAGCCGAATGCTCGCTTGGTTTATTCAACAATCATTGAATCCAATCTTTGCATCGCATAAGCAGCCAGAGCTCGGCCCTACTTATTATTTGCTCAAGCGGGTGGAGCAGCCAGCAGTGATTGTTGAGGCCGGGTTTATTAGCAATGATCGGGATCGCAAGCTGCTGACTGAATCACGAACTCAGACGCTCATTGCATCACGCATCTGTGATGCAGTTATGTTGTATCAATCCATGTTCTAACTGGAAGAAGCGCTCTCTTCATCTGTTCAAGCAAGGGGGCGCATTCCAGCGTCATATTACAATTAGGCTATACTTTGGGCTTCTTTAGGCATAAGGAGAAGAGCTTCGGGGGTTGCTTTTATAAGTTAATTGATTAAAGCAAGTGGAAATAAATAAACCTCTTAAGTTGTTATCCTTAAGAGGCTGTTAACGTTCCATACTTTCCAAAAACATATGCTCACCCAATCGTTTAAAATGAGATGCAATATGAGATGCTAAAGTGGACGAGAACTGTCCGTGAGATGACAGTTTATAAAATCCTGATCGCATCCTATACACTTACGCTGTGCGCTGTTGTACAAAATTCATAATCACATAGCCTTCAACAATACGATACTGAATCGCTCCGTACTTCTCCATCAACTGCAATGCCGCAGTAAGAGCATCAATCGCTTCAGAAATGACACCAGGTTCGATGCCTCGTTGAATGTGCATGTAACGCGTATTCAATGCATCGCGATGTACGGCATCAAGCTTCGAGCACGCAGCATGGAAGATCATTTCTTGTTCCTTCGCACGTGTAATGGCATGACGCAACTTGTCTTGTTCACGACGCGCACCCACCATGTTCATCTTCACATCTTGTACATAAGACATGCGATAAGTCAATCTACGCTCGTTCAATGCACGGCTTGCACGGTAGTCACCCATGTGATTCAACCAATTGTTTACTAGTATTGTATTCATTTGTATTCCTCCAACTTCTTAAGAAAAAACCTCCTAGCTCTATTTTCAATGAGTCAGGTTTCTTAAAATTCTCTTTCCTTAACATAATTAAACATTTCACAACATGTTCAAACATCATCCCAGCATAGGATGATCAATCCTCAAAAACATTTCACAACTAAAATAGCCAATAAAAATAAAGCAAACTTCACTACCAATTACAATTCCAAGCTTAAAAAAGGGACAAAGCAATAGTGAGTAACGAACCAATGGACAGACAGGTGGTTGGCGAAATGGACGGTGAAATGACGGTTGAGGGAGTGTGTTTCGTTATTAAATATTGATTATATACTCATTCTCCCGACATGTCAATACCTTTTTTTCAAAAGTCAGATCATTTACGCCCTTACTCCTTTATCATAATCGAAATTCTTTCACATACAAGTTAAAAAATTGTATACAAGTTCTTAATCGCAGTCGCAAACCGCTTACCTTAGCATAAGATAATGTGAAAAGGATATGATTATTTAAGAAGTAGACTCTACCCAACTGTGCTCCATTTACGTTTTATCACGGTAAAGCAACTATGCACTCGAGCATATAAGCGTTAAATGACAAAAGATTTTCACATTTACATAGCAGGATTGGGTAGGATCTTGTAGTAATATAAAGATACGGGATCAGACTTTAGGACGGAGAAGCCCAAAACTGTCAGCCGTGAATACACGAATTATGAAGGGAGCAAGTAAAATGAACGAACAACACGTTGCACTGTGGTTGTACAACAAGATTAAAAGAGATATCGTCGTAAACTTGGCTGATGCAGTTCAAAGCATTGAAGAAACATTCGGCAAGCGCTTCACTTTTGCCTTTGACAACGGGATGAAAGCAGTCAACAAAACAGTTGCTATGGAATTTGGAAAATTGAACAAGGATGGAAAGATCGAATGGAATCCTTCAGAATATAAATGGGTTTTTAAAATGTAAATAGCATCTACAGAAAATGACGAGCCGCTGGCCATTAAGCCAGCGGCTCTTTTGTATTACATCATTCCGACGACACTCCGATTCTCGACAATAGAACCTCCGCTTGTTCATATTCAGCAGGCATACTGAGATATATGCCATAATCATAGTAGGAAGCATCATAGCTTTGAACCGATTTTGTCGTTCCATCAGCCTTCATTCCCTTAACACCCAAGATATGCGCATTCTTCTTGTTCCAGGTTGAATTCGGATAAAATACGTTAGCTGCATGATTTTGATTTAAATTAACGGTAATGGCTTGAGTTAGCGGGACATCATATCCGTGGACTTTCGCGTTCCCGCTGCTCGTTATTTGCACAAGATACTCCCAATTTTCGATCTGAGCAGATTTCCCTCCTGGCAATTTCATGACGACCACTTCCGCTTTGTCCATGTCCGCCTTGTTGGAATCCGGGTTGAACGAGCCATCAGCCTTATCATTGTAGTTGATTGGTGCTGTCAAGCCATAGAAGAGGCCGCTCTGTTCCCCAATATCTTTGTTCCACAGTCCATGTTGAACATTCCAGCACATTCCGTTATAGGCAAACACATAGTCTTGAATAGGACGCTGCGGGACTAAGCTTCCACCGCTGAATTTACCCAGTGAAAGCCTACTGAGCGGAGATATGCCTGAGCCGTCAATTTCAATGCCTGATCCTCCGATCGTCACTCCTCCATATGAGTCACACATAAACAGATTATTCCATCCCAGCATGATTCCGAACTCACGCCAGCTTCCATCCGGTTGCAGAGCCCCGATATCTTCACCGGTTTGGTCACGTGCAGGATCCCCTACACTGTATGCCTTTTTCCCGTTAGCCTTCCATAAATTCATTCCCTGATTGTCTAAATCTCCGATGTTCTCTTCACCTGGATACGTGCCGCAAGCCTGCATTTGCCAACCGAAGCTAAAATTGTCGACATTGATCCGCTTGAATCGCTTGGCGGTCTCATCGTAGCGTGCGTTAATAAGCAGCCACAACTCATGTATTTCGACTCCGTTGCGAATCGTATGGATCGTGGCTGTATTAAAAAATGGATCCTGCAATCGCATCCCCTCCTAAACCATAGTATCGATTGAGGTGGCCGATTGTTACGGATGCTTATTATTGAATACCCTTGCTTGTCTTGCATTTGTTTAAAAGGATACATGTGGAAGATGTCGAAATTATATTGAAGAACAGGAGGAAGCTTGATGGCAAGTATATTACGGCTTATTGGAATTTGTATATTAGTGGGAAGTCTTATTATGGGTGTTCGTGCTGAGGAATCATTGAAACTATTCAGCAACTTGTTCGATTTACATCCTGCATGGGCTTGGTGGATAAGTGGAGTGATTGGTTCAGTATTGTTTTTTTCCATAGCTATGGTGTTAGATCGGCTGGAAAGAATCGAGAGGATGCTTACTGCGCCAAGTATAACAACTGCAACTGCAACAACTCAATCTAATATCGTAAAAACCAATCACAACTTAAAAATTAAACCGTAGCAGCATAACAACGAAGTCTCGGGTTAAGAAAGCAAAAACAAGCCTGTATTGAACGGGTTTAACATTTTATGTTAAGCAAGAAAGGCTAGGCTAGGAAAATTAGTTTTTCCAAGCCTAGCCTTTTCTAATACATTAACGCTTATCATACTTATTTGGAGCTGTATTTCCTTGCCACACACTTGGATCATTTGGCTCATCAACATACCGAGGGGCGTTTTGCAACTCCTCGTGCGATTCCAGACTATGCAAGCCCAACCGATTCGCTTCCTCAGTTATTGATGAGTTTGAGTCGTTTGCCCCACCAGTTTCATTAAGTTCTCCGAGTACACATTCTCTATTTCATAGGAATCATTTGCATTGCATATACTTCTGCTAATCTATCCACATCTGCTTTATTCTGCATATGCTCTCCTTTTTGTGATTTTCCATCCCTATCATAAGGAACCTAATAATAAAACTACATGCTATCGCTATCTTTTTACTAAGTCGACCTGGGCTTCTGTTCGTCTGATCAGAAAATGAATGGCTTATTGGCTGCTAGCTGCATGAATGAGGGGACGCTTATGATTCCATGGCCGGGCGGCTTCCAATTGGGCGGAGAGCCGCAGCAGTGTAGCTTCGTCGGCGAATCGCCCAGCAAATTGCATCCCGATCGGCAGACCGTCCGTGCTCCAACCAAGCGGAAGTGATACAGCAGGCTGGCCTGTCGTATTAAAGAGACTAGTGAACGGAGCGCGGGTGAATACTTGTTCTGTCCAGCTTCTTAGATCGATATCCGAATTATTGGCATTCAGTTCGCCTAACGGAAACGGCAAAGACGCAATCGTTGGGGAAAGGAGCACGTCGTACTGTTCAAAGAAACGACCGACGGATCGAGACGCTTGCGCACTGATATCGAGGGCATTAAGCAGATCATGGGCGGTTAAGGTAGCGCCGTATTGGTAAGCTTTCAGTATCGTTGCTTCCAGATTATGTTCCGAGGGCTTACGATTCAAGGCCTTCGCAAGCCGCTCAATTCCATGATACGTGTTGGCCGCCCATATGTGCATCGTCGCCACGAACAATGCTTCATAATCCACTTCTGGCAATACCTCCACTAATTCATGCCCGAGTTCCTCACATAAGCCGACGGTCTCATGCAAGACCCGCAAGCATTCCGCATCAACGGGGGTGCCCGATAACGGCTTGCCCATCCAGGCTATCCGCAGTCTCCCCGGCTCCTCAGCAAGTTCTGCTGAGAAGGGACGGCTCGGCCGCTCGGCCCAAGCATAAGCCCCCGGGTCTGGCCCTGCAACCGCATCCAGCAGTGCAGCCGCATCGCGCACCGTCTTGGTCACGGCAAATTGTATACCGAGTCCGCTCAGCACTTCTCCGTTGTCAGGACCGTTGGGTGTTCGTCCACGCGTCGGCTTCAAGCCGACCAGACCGCTGCAAGACGCAGGAATGCGGATAGAGCCGCCACCGTCATTGGCATGCGCAATTGGCACAATACCTGCCGCGACCGCCGCAGCAGAGCCGCCGCTTGAGCCGCCTGGACTCCTATCCGGATTCCAAGGGTTTCTCGTCGGCCCATACAGAACCGCTTCCGTTGTTACATTGAAGCCAAATTCGGGCGCTGTGGTGGATCCGAGTGTCACCAGACCTGCCTGTCGGAACCGCCTCATCATCTCGGAGTCGTACGGATAGATCATTCCTTCCCCTAGTCGGCTCCCGCTATTTAGAGGCACTCCAGCCGCATGCAAAGTTGAATCCTTGACCAAGAACGGAATTCCAGTAAACGGGCCATTCGGCAAAGCAGACGTGCTTTCTTTTTCTGCTAGCTCCTGCATCGATACGGCCATCACATTTAGTTGCGGATTCAGCAGCCGGATAGCTTCGCAAGCTAATGCCGTCAGTTCCTGTGGCGTAACTTCGCAGCGCTTGACCAGCTCGGCAAGACCCAGACCATCATAACTAGCATATTCGGATAACTTCATTGCATCTCACCTCTTTCTTCGTTATGCGCTTATCTTAAGAGATGGAGCGTACTTGAGATCAAGCCTGCAATAAATCTCATTTTTCAAAAAAATCTGGAGTGCTCCCGCAATTTTAGTTTATTATTAGATTAAGGAAAATATGGGAGGTGCTTACATGAAGATTGGGGCATTCGCCAAGAGTTTTGACGTGTCCGTAGATACGGTACGCTACTACATTGAAATCGAGCTGCTGCTTCCGGATAAAAAAGCAAGCGCCCAATATGAATTTACTCCTTCATGCGTTGAGGATATGGCCTTTATCAGTGAAATGAAGCAGTTTCATTTTACACTTCAGGAAATCCGCCAAATGCTTTTGAGGAAGCGAATCTCTGATTTTACCGTCTTCGAAGACATTCGCTGGCATTATCTACGTATGATGAATGAAAAGAAACAGCGGCTAATGAAGGATAAAGAGCAACTGGAAAACGCTCTTCATCAGCTTGAAAAGAAATTAATCACTTTACAGGACGAGCCTAGGACGGAAGCAGAGACCGGAGTGCCTTACTCCTTTTTGCCCCTGCTTTACTGCCCCTCCTGCCGCATTCCACTGCTTATACGAAACGCCTTCCTTCAGGGAAAATATATGCTTAGCGCACAATTATACTGCTCCTGCTCTTATCGGGCTGAAATCAAGGATGGCATTCTGCTTACCTCGGATAAAGAAAACGCTCGTTCCGCATATACCTATGGCTATGAGCACGAGCGTTTTCAATTGCTTTCATCTGCTTTTATCAACCTGACGGAAAAGGGCAACCAATGGTTGGCCGACCGGCTTAGAAGCGAACCTGCCAAGCACCAGCTGATTGTGGAAGCCAACGCTGATGTGTACACGGTTCTTCCTAGATACATCTCATCTCTCCCACCGGAGACGATGTACATCTTTTGCGGTACGTCGAGCGAACTGCTTATCAGGCTTAAAGAGAAGCTTTCACAGAATCATATCGATTTGCAGGCGCTTTATATCGAGAGCAGTGATTGGCAGCTTCCGCTAGCCCCCGTTACCGTTGATTTGATCGTCGACAGCTTTTCGTTCAACGACTTTTCGTTGCACAATCGAACCTTCCCGCTTCTCCCGATGCTGCCTTATCTCAAGCCGGGCGCCCGTGTGCTGGGGCACTATTTGTATTATCAGCCCCCCGCCGCTTCACTTTCGCGAATTTGTCATCTGTTTCCGCAAGCTCATGAGCGAACCTATCATCCAGATTATTTGGATGAAAACTTCTCCCATGTCGGCATGAAATTAACGGATCGCGAACTGCTTGGTTATACAAAGGAACCAGGAAGCTATTTACGCTATCATGTCCATAACGAAAAGCTTCATCTGTTGGCCTACTTGGCTGAGCATCGTGGCAGCGATGATCGTCCAAATCTTTTTGTGCAGTGATGTGGATGATGGATTAAGACGACGGTTGCGTGGTATAAGAACCATCACATGGATAATGATTGCTTGGCCTGGATTGACACCCAAGCATCAATCAGATAAACGCCAAAATAAGAAGAAACCTGCTCGAAGCCCGCCCCTTTCAACAGTTCTTGAACCTGTATCGCAGGGATCGGATCGTACGTAGTACCAATAGATTCCGCAAACTTTGCAGTCTCCTCCCGGGATACGCCGTTGTCCTGCATATGCCTCACCCAAGTTCGCATTTGAAGGTCAAAAGCAGTCGTGCCAGGCTCCCCGTTAATCGAGGAAAGGAACAACGGCGCTCCCGGTTTCAGACGCTCTGCAATCCCGTGCAGCAGCTGTAACTTAGCAGATAGTCCTTGTATGAAATGCAGCACAAGCATGCAAGTTGCTGCATCGTAAAGGCGGCCGGGCGGCAGGTTCTCGATCGTGCCCTGAATGAGCGTCACTCTCTGTTTTAATCCAGCTGCCTCTACCCGACGTGCTGCAATCTCCAGCATACGTTCGGAAAGATCAATTCCCGTAAACGTCCTGTCCTCATGTTCCGCGCCGAGCGTTACGCACTCCTGACCGCCGCCAGCGCCAACAATCAGAATATCGCTGCTCTCTCCAACTTTTCCTTGTGCACTCAGCAAGCGATTCGTAATCTCGTACAAGCTTGCATAACCTGGAATTTTCAGCGGTATCGTCTGCTCATATTGGTATACGGCCGGATTATCCCAATCAAGCGGCTGACGTTCGTTCATGCGATTCATCTCATCCATCTCCTTTATTTGACCAACCATGTGGTCCTCATTATTGTGTTTTCCTTGCCGAATATTAATTGTCCGTTATTCGATCATTTCATCCATTGAAAACAACCAAAAGCCCCCCGCATCCTCTTCCCAACTTCCAGTTTTCCTACTATAATGATAATCATTATCAATTATAAAGAGTATCAATCGAACCTCCCATCCCAGAAATCTGGGATTTATTCATGCAACCTGTTAAACTTGAGGCTTGAGGAGGCCAAATTTGCACATGAACATGGAGTCCAACAAAATCGAGCTGTTGAAGTTATCCGAGGGCATAGGCTGTTCTCGTACGTATCGGAAAAAACTCTTGAAACTGCTGCAGAAGGTTGTCCCCTTCGATGCCGCATGCTGCACTACCGTAGATCCCGATACACTGCTGTGTACGGGTTCTGTAACAGATGAAGCAGTAGAGCTCATCCACAACAGCTTGTTCGAGTATGATTATGTCCGTTCCGACTACATTCCTTATCATCAATTAGTGAAGGCTGACGTTCCGGTTGCAGCATTAAGCCACGCAACGGAAGGAATCCTGACGAGAAGCGCGCGGTACAGCAATGTGCTGTCTCCTGCTGGCTTCAGTGACGAATTGAGAGCAGCATTGATGTATAAAGGAACTTGTTCGGGGTACTTAACATTGTTTCGCCGATTCGAGCACCCGTTATTTACAGAAAATGAGCGTGCTTTTCTTGCTTCTCTCGCGCCAGCAATTGCTATGCGTTTGCGCAAATCTAACTTTGTAATACCAACTGAGGGTAAAGTCGAGCCAGAGATGGAACCTGGTATCATCATTCTGGATGAGAGACTTGGCGTATTATCCACGAACGAAGCTGCAGACCACTGGTTGTCTCGGCTGCGTGCATGGGAATGGATTGACGACGATGTGCTTCCTAGACCTGTGCGAACAGCCTGCTTCCGAGCCTTGCCCGATTTACCAGCAGCTACGTCAGCGGCAAAGTGCTGTGTCCATCTCCCCGGCTATCCGTATTTGACCATTCGCGTGAGTAAGCTGCACGCATTGAATAATACCGATAGGAGCCCCAGACTCGCCGTATCATTCGAGCCAACTGGACCAGCGGACACGCTGCGGCTGATGTCTGAAGCCTATGAACTGAGCGAGCGGGAGAAACAAATACTTAATGCGATCGTCCGTGGCATGTCCACCAAGGAACTTGCGCTCTCCTTACATATTTCAGCCTATACGGTGCAGGATCATATCAAAGCTATTTTTGCGAAAACGGGAACATCCAGCCGCAGAGATCTAGTCTGGCGATTATTCTCTCAATTCGGCATTGTATGACTTTGCAGCGTATGAGCAACAATGGGCAAAGGCTAGGGCACATTTGGGCAAAAGCAAGCAATAAGTGCTTACCTCCTTGACGGAGATAGCTTTGTGATCTGTTGCTAATGAGATTTGTTTCATAGAATACATATCGTTATTTATGGTTTGGAGGATTTTTAAATGTGGATCATCTATGCTTTTGGCGCGGCTCTGTTTGCAGGTTTAACGTCCATACTTGCGAAAATCGGAATTCAGAACATGGATTCCAATCTGGCTACTGCCCTTAGAACGGGGATCGTTGTCATTTTTGCATGGGTAATTGTATTTGCGGGAAACTTGCATCATGCTCTATTTGACATCAGCTCAAAATCTCTTTTCTACCTTATTTTATCAGGACTAACAACCGGCGCGTCCTGGATTTTCTATTTCCGAGCGCTGCAATTAGGAAATGTGAACGTTGTCGTTCCCATTGATAAATCAAGCACGATTATCACCATGTTCTTTGCAATCATCTTGCTGGGTGAACCAGCCACCGTGCTCAAAATCATCAGCATGGCGTTAATTGGTATCGGAACGTATATGATGATACAAAGACAAGATGCGAAGGAGTCCGCAGACAAAAACAGGATATGGATTTGGTACGCAGGACTCTCTGCTTTTTTTGCAGCAATCACGGCAATTTTAGGAAAAGCCGGGATCGAGAATGTTGATTCCAATTTAGGTACCGCTATTCGAACGATCGTCGTGTTGCTTATGGCATGGTTGATCGTATTCGCCACGAACAAGCAAGGCGGAATCAAAACAATCGACAAAAAGAGTTGGATTTTCATATCCCTGTCCGGCTTGGCTACCGGTATGTCCTGGCTGCTCTATTTCAAAGCATTGCAAGAAGGACAAGCGAGCATCGTAGTACCTATCGATAAATTGAGCATACTTGTGACGATTATCTTTGCATATTTTGTATTCAAGGAAAAATTGTCTATGAAAGCTTTTATAGGTCTTATTTTGCTCATTGGTGGGACCCTGATGCTGCTGCTATAATCGATTTTTCAAATCATGAGTCCACAGATTTTTCAAGGGGTGCTTGTTAGGGCACCCCAAATTGACAACAAAACCATACAAGTTTTCGTTTTCATTATTCTCTCACATTCAACTTCGTATACCTGCCCTATAAGCTCTTTGGTTAGTATCTCCTTAGGATTTCCCGAAGCTATGATCCGTCCTTCCTTCATGACGTAAAGAAAATCACAATATACAGAAGCTAGAGAAAGATCGTGCAGAGCTGCGAGAACACCGACCCCCATATCCTTCGAGATCATGCGAGCAGTCCAGAAGGTTACAGAACGTATACCCTCTGCATTTTTTGCAAAATAAATAATAAAGTTAGAAAAAGCACCGCATAGCGCGATAATTACAGTTCCAGCTAAAATCAATTTCACAGAGGATGTTTCTCCTCCGATGCTGGCAAGCCCTAGCACCAGAACCGCTGCAATCAATGCACCAAGGAATGCCCAGGTGGCGACTCCAAATTCTCCGAGAATCCCCCCTATGCCAAAACCAACCATTATCGAAAACGTCGCTCCTAACGATGCGCCAGATGAAATTCCCAATATAAAGGGATCGGCCAACGGATTCTGTACAGATGCCTGCATGACTGTTCCACAGAGCGCCAGTCCCGCACCAACAACCATGGCTACCAGCACTCTTGGGAATCGGATTTGCCAAATGACATCCGTAAACATTCCGTTTGTGCTCCCATCGATGGAATCGATTTGCATTCCGCTCATGTGATCCACCAGTATCCAAAAAGACTGTCGAAATGGAATGGAGACTTGTCCAATCGATACTGCAATGACCACAGATAAAGCAACTGCAACAATAAGCGTGAATACCATCGCAGAAAATACGGCTCGTTTTTTTACTATATTTTCAACAGATAGTGAATTGCTTTGTGGTTCTCTCTTATGTGTTATATGGGTTATGGGTGTCACGCCTATTCTCCTTTATATAGTTCGGGATGAACAAACTTGGCAACATCCTCGTACAAATCTACAAGTTCAAGACTGCCGCGGATGGCATTCGTATAATCAGCGACCATGACATGCTTATTCTTAATCGCCGTTACATTCCTCAAGCTCGGATTAAGGAGCCCCTTATTTTTTGCCGCTTCACTATCCGATTTTTGAAACTCGGTAATAATGATTTTATCCGGGTTCACTGCGAGGATAGATTCCACAGACATCTCGGCATATGTTTCCTCGGATATTTGTATATCCCCCCCGCTTGAGCCTTCTATCATTTCATCGATGACGCATAACGACGGTGAATAATAATCATAGGTCTCCCGACCACCGCTCGCGACCAGCAATACTTTAGGCTTATTCTTAGCTTGCACAGCCTTGTTTTGAATTTCTTTTATTCGCGCTTTCTTTTCTGTCACAAAAGCATTCGTTTTATTTTCAATATGAAGCGCCTCTCCTATATTTTCGATATCTTCGAAAAAGCCGTCTATCGTTCGTCCGATCGTATAATTGATTCCAGTAAGAACGGAAATCCCTCTTTCATTCCAAAAAGAAATATCCCCTAATCGTTCCTTTTGGAATGCCGAAGACATAGAGATAATCAAGTCGGGTTGCAACTCCAGGATGGCTTCCTTGGATGGCCACATATCTGTTAACACAGAAAGCTGCCTGATTTGCTTTTCATACTTAGAATACGATTTATCTAAATAAGCAAGCCCCACTATTTTTTTCTCTCCACCAAAAGCAATCATCAGCTCTGCGAGACCTTGACCGATCACGACTATTCGCTGCGGCTCTTTTGCAATTGTCTGCGGTATTTCCTTTTACCTTCATCGGTATAAACGGATAAGGTCAAAGGATAGTGGCTTTGTTTAGTAAGCAAGTTCTGCTCTGTCTGAACCTGATTCGATGTTTCCTTGTTCTCTTGTGCTTGATGAGAGCAAGCTGTCAGCATGACAGTGCATAGGATTACTACGACTAGAATAAGCGTACTTTTATTACACATAATATTCCTCCTTCATCTATTGATAATCATTATCAATAATAATCATTATTAGGGATATAGGCGTTATAACTCTACCTATTGAGGGAGGATTTTTCCTTGCAAAAGGAGCAAAAACATATACAGGCAGCCTTGTCATATTCCCGCTCTTTAATCCGAAAACAAAAAAAGGCTCCTATTCTGCTGATAACAACAGAATAGAAACCTGTAATTGAAAAGGTGGTGCGGTCAAGAGGACTCGAACCTCCACGTCATTGCTGACACTAGAACCTGAATCTAGCGCGTCTGCCA